>JAYVPR010000266.1:0-6345 GCA_043757245.1 Polaromonas sp.
CGCTCCAGGCCCATGCCGGTGTCTACACACGGTGCGGGCAGCTTGACCAGGCTGCCATCGGGCTGCATGTCGAACTGCATGAAGACGTGGTTCCAGATTTCAATGAAACGGTCACCGTCTTCGCCAGGGCTGCCGGGTGGCCCACCGGGGATGTGCTCGCCGTGGTCATAAAAAATCTCTGAGCACGGTCCGCAAGGCCCTGTGTCGGCCATCATCCAGAAGTTGTCAGACGCGTATTTTTTGCCTTTGTTGTCGCCAATACGCACGATGCGGTCGGCGGGCAAACCAATCTCGTTGTGCCAAATGTCGTAGGCTTCCTGGTCGTCGATGTAGACGGTGGCCAGCAACTTTTCAGGCGGCAGTTTGTAGACTTTGGTCAGCAGCTCCCAGCCCCATAGCAGCGAGTCACGCTTGAAGTAATCGCCAAAGCTCCAGTTGCCCAGCATTTCAAAAAACGTGTGGTGGCGCGCGGTGTAACCCACGTTTTCCAGGTCGTTGTGCTTGCCGCCCGCCCGCAGGCAGGCTTGTACGCTGGCGGCGCGCACGTAGCTGCGTTTGTCGGTACCCAGAAACACGTCCTTGAACTGCACCATGCCTGAGTTGGTGAACATCAGCGTTGGGTCATTGCCCGGCACGAGCGATGAGGACGGCACAACTGTATGGCCCTTGGCGGCGTAAAAGTCGAGAAAGGATTTGCGGATGTCAGCGACGGAGAATTTTGGAGCGGTATTTGTTGTCATAACAGTTGGAAAAATTAAGCCAAGAAGATCAAGCTAAAAAGTCGAGTTTGATGCCTGAGAATTTTTTGAAGTCTTTGTCAAAGCTGCCAACCGTCGCACCATGCTCAAGCGCCAAAGCGGCCAGATGCGCGTCGTTGGTGAGGTTGCCTGCGGTGCCTGCAACCAGCAACAAGCGCGACAAAATTCCAGAATGCCGTTCAGTCGGGTGAAGCAGCCGTGCCCTCGGGTGCAGCAACCAATCGTCAGCCATACCCGTTGCATCGGCCACAGACAACGGTTTGGGCAAAATGGCCGGGTGCGTTGACAGACGAATAAAGCCAATCAATGCGAGCCAAGCCAAACCTACACCCGATGCACTGTCAAAAGCATTGCCAAGCCATGAAGCAGCCTGCTTTTGGTGCGGGCTAAGGGGGTTGACAGAGTACAAAAAGACGTTGGTGTCAGGCAACTTCATGCGACTTGCTTGCCTTTGATTTTTTTATCTGTCGCCTTTTTTCGCCTGTTTGCTTCGCGCTCAAGCCGGGCGTTCAGTTTTAAAAATTCAATATTGTCGAGTTCAGCTACCAGCTTGTTGGCCTGGCTCACATCAACCAAAAAGTTGCCCGTGTGAAACACACGCTGCACATATTTTGGTATCTCAACGGGTGCAGGTTTGGCATTCAAAGACACAATCTTCGCCACCGGCTTGTTGTGCCGCATGATGATGACTTCTTCGCCCGCCTCGGCACGCGCGACGTACTCGCTCAAATGCGTTTTCGCCTGAAAAAGTCCGACAGCATGCATGGCGACGCCTTAAAGTTGGTTGATTCAACCAGATTTTACCATTGCAGCCGTGATTTTCAGCAAAAGGCTATGCTTTAGGATGCTCTGCATAACTCGCTGCGAATGGGTGTAGTGCAGGTTGGGATGAGCTGCAAGGCGTATTTCGCAGTCCAATAGCTGGACTATTGGCAAGAAATACAACGCGCTAGAAAAGCCCAAGCCTGCGCTATCACACATCGCATGGGGTTATGCAGAGCATCCTTAAGGACGGATAACGAGGTCTTGTGGCTGCAATGCACCTGCCGAAAGCTCGCCCACGCATTTCAGCTGCGCATACAGCGGCGTGAAGTCCGGTGCCGTCATGTCAAACAGTTGCTGAAAGCTGTCAATCACAAAATAGGTTTGCTGGTAGCTGTCGATGTTGTAGCGGGTACGCATGCAGCGCAGCAAATCGAGCGCGATGCGCTGCGGCTCGGCGCTTTTGACGGCGTGTACCAGTTCGCCCGATGAGCTCAAGATACCTGCGCCGTAAGCCCTTAGCTCCGAGCTTGATCCATTTTTTTGCTGCATCAAGCCAAACTCAATCGTGTACCAGTACAGTCGGGCAAGCTGCTCGCACGCCCCAAGCTCATGCGCCTTTAGGCCGCCTGCGCCGTAGGCCTGCATGTGGTCGGCAAACACCGGGTTAAACAGCAGCGGCACGTGGCCAAACAGGTCATGAAAGACATCAGGTTCAACGATGTAGTCAAACTCTTCAGGCCTCCTAATCCAGTCAGTGACGGGAAACTGGCGATTCGCCAGCAGGGTAAAAAAAGGCACTTCGGGTATCAGTCCCGGCACGGCGACGACTTGCCAGCCTGTGGCTTTGTAAAGGCGTTCGTTGATGTCGTCAAAGCGCGGGATGTCGGTCGATGCGCCCAGTGAGGGCAGCGCCGCAATGAATTCATCGCACGCCAAGCCAGGCAGTAGTTTGGATTGCCGCTCGTAGAGCGCGCGATACGTCGCGTGGTCTGCCCGTGTGTAGGCGGCGTAGTTTTGCGGGCAGGTGTAGTCGGCGGCGACCTGGCCACCGCGTGAATAATCACCGCGTGGTGGGCGTGAACTGCCACCGTAAACGGTAGGCATCACTCCTCCCGTTCGGGCTGAGCCTGTCGACGCCTTTGACGGCGGCCCTTCGACAAGCTCAGGGCGAACGGTTGGTTGCGTCATGCTTTTTCCAATACGCCGCGCCGTATCTGGTCCAGCTCAATGCTCTCAAACAGCGCTTTGAAATTACCTTCACCAAAACCATCGTCGCCTTTCCTTTGGATGAACTCAAAAAATATCGGACCCAACTGGTTCTCACTGAAAATTTGCAGCAGCAGCGCGCCTTTTTTGCCGTCAACCAGCACCTTGCGCTTGTGTAGCTCGGCCACGTTTTCGCCATGGCCGGGAATTCGCTTGTCGATCAGTTCGTAGTAAGTGTCGATGGTGTCCAGCAGTTTGACGCCTTTGCTGTGCATCTGGTCAACGGTGGCCATCAAGTCGCTGCTGCCCATGGCGATGTGCTGAATGCCTTCGCCATGGTACTTGTCCAGGTATTCTTGAATTTGGCCGGCTTTCTCGTTGCCCTCTTCATTGATCGGGATACGGATTTTGCCGCAGGGGCTGGTCATGGCTTTGCTTTTCACCCCAGTCACTTGGCCTTCAATGTCAAAGTAACGCACTTCCCTGAAGTTGAATAATCGCTCGTAAAAGCCGGCCCATTCGTCCATCCGGCCGCGGTGAACGTTGTGGGTTAGGTGGTCGATGTAAGTAAGGCCATGGCCGGCTGGATTCAACGCATCGGCTGTGATGCCTTCAAGCGGCTCAAAGTCCACGTCATAAAAACCAATGTTGCCAATATCGCCGGGTTGCGGCACCACCCCGTTTCGTGGTTTACCGCGCCATTTGTCAATAAAGTAAATGATTGAATCACCAATGCCCTTGATCGCTGGAATATTCAACTGCCCCGGCCCTGCCGTGTCTGCGTAGCCCCAAGCGCCCAGTGATATGGCTCGTTCATAGGCGGCTTTGGCGTCTTGCACCCTGAAAGCGATCGCGCACACGCTGGGCCCATGCTGGCGCGCAAAGCGCTGGGCAAATGAGTCGGGTTCGGCGTTGATGATGAAGTTGATGCCGCCCTGGCGGTACAGCGTGACATTTTTATGCCGGTGCCTGGCAATCGCCGTAAAACCCATGCGTTCAAAAACTGCTGCCATGGCCACTGGGTCGGGCGCGGCATATTCAATGAATTCAAAGCCGTCGGTGCCCATGGGGTTGGGCCAAGCTGATGTAGCCCCCACGCTTGTCGCTTCGCGTACTGCACTGCCCCCCGAGGGGGCGGCGCTTCCTGGGGGCGGCCCGTCGCGGCGCGCGCCAGTTTCAAATGACATGGATGTGTTCATGCAAGTCTCCAAAGTGATCAATCGACTGTACTTGCGTCGCTAATCAGTATTCCTGCAACTTAAAGCGTAATTATGGTGATTAACGCTGAAATCTTGCAAAATACAGCTGATGGAAACACTTGACAAGCTAGACCGACAAATTCTGCGCAACCTTCAACAAGATGGCCGCGCCACCTATGACCAGTTGGCCGAGCAGGTCAGCCTGTCGCCCAGCGCGGTGCTGCGGCGCGTTAAGCGGCTGGAAGAGTCTGGCGTGATCAGCCGTTACGTGGCGCTGGTCAATCCGACAAGCGTTGGCCTGAGCCTGACGGCGCACCTGAACGTGCGGCTGGAAAAGCACACGGAGAGCCACAAACGCAACCCGATGGACGTTTTTCGCGCCAGCGTACAGGCCTGGCCTGAGGTGGTGGAATGTGTGGCGTTGACCGGGGAGATGGACTACTTTTTGCGCGTGTTGGTACAAGACATGGCGCATTACAGCCGCTTTGTGATGGACACACTGCTCAAACCCCCCAGCGTGCAGGACTGCAAAACCAGTTTTGTGCTGGACAGCGTCAAGCTGACGACGGCAGTGCCAGTTTAGGGCACGCTGATGTGATTTTGCCGCTCGGCCTGCGTTGCAAGCAGGCTAGGTATGCCCGTATCAAACGACAGCAGCTTCCCCCCGTTTTTGATGGCCGCTGTCAGCAGATACGCATCGGTGATTTGCCTGTGCCCGTACAGACCGCCCGTGCAGGTGGCTAGCACGTCCGCAAAGCCAAAGTCAAGGTTCACAAAGCTGTGCTGGGCATGGCTTGTGTTGCGCAGCAGCAGCTCGGCAGCGTCGCTGACCGCGATTTTGGCCGCTGCCGGGCCTGAAAACGCAGGCTGCATCACCACCCGAATAAAAGCGCTTTGAGTGAGTGCGCAGCTTGCCCACCCTTGTGCCGCATGGGCTTTAAACCACGCCAGCATGCGGTGGTGGTGCTCATGCGCAGGCCAGCACAGCGCAATCAGGGCGTTGGCGTCCAGCAGGTGAACGTTTGGCGCGTTCAAGAAGCATCTTCCAGCAGCTCTTTGACCTGGGCCTCGGTGGCTCTGGGGGTATCCGCAGGCAAGTCAAACACCCAGATGCCGCTGGTTTGTTTGAACGCCATTTTTTCAATGCTGCTACGGCGAATCAGCTCTGACACCGCCTGCCCGAGCTTGATAGCGCGGGCTTTGGCGTAGGCCTGCGCGGTGGCAAAGGCGTCGTCTTCAAGGGTGAGGGTGGTGCGCATATGATGCTAAATAGTTTGGATGATGCAATTTTATAATTTTTGTATCAATCGGGCAAATAAATGTTCACAATAATTGTTCTCGTCAGGCCTTAATCGGCGCTCATTTTTTAATAGCTGCTTGCGCCCGAATATATTGGGCTACAGGCTTAAGTAATCCAAGATCCATAAAATAGCCATTTTTAAGATTAATTCCGACATAAATCGGCTTTAAATTCGGCAAAGCTCCCTATTTGGCTCAGTTTCAAGGGATTTAAAAGACCTTTGGGGTAGCAGTTCTAGGGAAAACCCTTATATTGCATGCATGGTTAAACCCGGACTATTGTTGAAAGCCTCATTGGGCGCAGGCCTGAAGTTTTTCGCCCTCCCCCCGCGCAGGAGATCACACGCCATGACGAATTGCCTTCTGTCTCCATTCACGCCGCTCCCGTGATGGTTCCCATCCGCTCCATCGGCCCCAGCCACGGCGAGCGCATCGCTGCGCACCTCCTGTCGCTGAGCCCTGCAGATCGCTACCTGCGCTTTGGCTACATGGCCAATGACGAACAGGTGCAGCGTTACGTCGATGGGCTGAACTATGAGCGCGACGATATTTTTGGTATCTACAACCGCAAGCTGGAGCTGATTGCCATGGCGCATCTGGCTTTTTCAACCGATGCCAAGCTCAGCAGTTGTGCCGAGTTTGGCGTATCGGTTCTCGGCGCGGCACGCGGGCGCGGCTATGGTTCGCGCCTGTTCGACCGTGCCGTCATTCACGCTAGAAACGAAGGCGTGGGCATGATTTTTATCCACGCTTTAAGCGAGAACACCGCCATGCTCAACATCGCCCGCAAAGCCGGAGCGACGATTGAGCGCGACGGCAGCGAGAGCGAAGCCTATCTAAAACTGCCGCCGGCTGACCTCGATTCGCGCGTGACGGAGATGCTGGAAGAACAAATCGCCCAGACCGATTACCGCCTGAAAGTGCAGGCCAAGCAGTTCAGGAGCTTCTTGACGGCGGTGCAGGATGTGCGGCGTGGCGTGCGGGACTAGCAGCCTGTCGGGCTTAAGAATCGTCGGCTGCAAATCGACCGCAGCGGTCTATTTTTCGCCGTTTTCTTACCCAATATCCAGATATTGGGTAAGAAAACGTCAAAAACTAGTCCATCGCTGGGGCCGATT
>JAYVPR010000267.1:0-6343 GCA_043757245.1 Polaromonas sp.
GTTACGAAAAGAGCGCCGCTTTGCGGTTCGGTAAACCGCGAAATCGGCGCGATCTACTGTGATGATGTCGGTGATGTCCAGCTTGTTGGCAAGCCAGACAAGCGAGGCGTCAGCCAGATCCATCGGGCGATCAGCGTATTTGCGCATCATGGTAGCAAGACCAGGCAGTTCGGCGGGTTCCAGCGCGGCGATGGTGACCAAACCCTGTTGATGCCCCGCATACAACCAGTCAAGAAAATCGCCTTGTACCTGTGCACTGAAATCCAGAAAGTACATCACCTCAGAGATCACCTCCCACGTGGTGTGCAAGCGCAATGCAGCTCCATGCACACGAAAAAAATCCAGTGCGCGTTGGTGGTGCTTGTCCTTGTTGTTGTACAGCGCAACAAAAGGCCCGCTGTCAGCTAGCACGGCCAGTGGCGTGGGGTTTAAAGAAGCCGGACGCGCGGCCTTTTGCAAGCGTGGCATCAGCGCTGCTTGGCCAGCAGGCGCTCGCGCACGACGTGCTTGATGTCAGAAGACTGTCGGGTAGCGTCACCATGGCGGCCAAAGCTGGCCTGGCCTAACGCAAACAAGCCATCAGTAGCAGGCACGGCCTCTGAGCTAACCAGTTGACGCAACGCCCGTTTGACGATGTCAGATTTGCTCAAGCCCGTTTGCGCATGCAAATGCGCCATTAACGAAGCGTCTTCTGCTGTCAGTCGAACGGTTAAAAATTGAGTAGTCACCGCATGATTGTAGTACACGTTGTTTGAGTTGTGTTACTGATGCAGTGCTGGGCTGTGACTGCCAGGTCGATCAGGTCAAGCAACCCAGCTTTGCCTGCAACGCCGTCATACCCGCGAAGGCGGGTATCCAGTGCGGTGGTTGATGGCGAACACGCTTCGTCGTGCGGCTGGATTCCCGCCTTCGCGGGTATGACGGTGAGGCTGCGGCACTGGCGCAATCACGTAGGCTTTGCGCGACAAAAAAATCCTCCCACGATGCGGCTGCGCTTGGGTGGTTCATCAGCGTGTCCAGGTCGGCAATACCGTGCAGGTGCGCCAGCATCACTACCGTATCCATCCTTGCATTTCGTCATTTCGATTGACAAAATGCAAGGTAAAACAATCGTTAAAGTAAAACCTTCTGCTTGGTTTGCCGTGGGTTGTAAGCGCGAGACGGCAGGCGCATAGTGACCGATCTTTAACTCAATACCTGACGTTTTTTGAGCTATTTTCATCCAATAAATAGGCCTATAGCCCAATGAATACGTGCGCAAAAAGCTCCTGAATTAATAGCGTTTGCAGGCTGCCCAATCAGGCCAAAGCCGCCAACAACTTGCCATGCACGCCGCCAAAGCCGCCGTTGCTCATACAGAGGATATGGTCGCCGCTCCTGGCTGCGGCTTTGACCTGTTTGACCAGCTCTTCAATGTTGTCGGCCACATGCCCCCGGTCCACCATCGGGGCCAGCGCTTCCCGCGCGTCCCATTCAAGGCCGCCTGCGTGGCAAAACGCGATGTCAGCAGTCTCCAGGGCGCGCGGTAGCTGTGCCGTCATGGTGCCGAGTTTCATGGTGTTGCTGCGCGGCTCAAACACGGCCAGTATCCTGTCCGCCGTTTTACCCGCTGCATTGAGCTGGTGGCGCAGGCCATCTACCGTGGTGTGGATGGCGGTGGGGTGGTGGGCAAAGTCGTCATAAATGGTGATGCTGCCACCATCCTTGCTGATCACGCCTTTGATTTCCATCCGCCGCTTCACGTTTTGAAAGCTGGCCAACGCGTCGGCTGCAAGCTGTGGGTCGACGCCCACATGCTCCGCCGCAGCAATCGCGGCAAGGGCATTGAGTTGGTTGTGAACGCCGCTGACGTTCCATTGCACCTTGGCGACCGAATGGCCTGCTTTTAGGACTTCAAAGTCGTCTGGCTCACCTTGCGCGGTAAACCCTTCTTTATTAGCCCGTGCTTTACCGAAGAGTACTTGCTCACTCCAGCAGCCTTGGGCAATGACCCGCTCAAGGCTTTCTTCAGTCGCGTTGACCACCACGCGGCCGCTTGACGGCACAGTACGCACCAGGTGGTGAAACTGCCGCTCAATCGCCGCCAAGTCGTCAAAAATATCAGCGTGGTCAAACTCCAGATTGTTCAAAATCGCCGTACGCGGGCGGTAATGCACAAATTTGCTGCGTTTGTCAAAAAACGCGGTGTCGTATTCATCTGCTTCAATCACAAAGGTGTTGCCTGCGCCCAGCCGTGCCGACACGCCAAAGTTAAGCGGCACGCCGCCGACTAGAAAGCCGGGCTGCAGCCCGGCGCATTCCAAAATCCAGGTCAGCATGGCGGTGGTGGTGGTTTTGCCGTGCGTTCCGGCGACGGCCAGCACATGACGCGGGCCGGTGGCGTGGTGCGTCGGGTGGTGCAGCACATGGCCACTCAACCACTGTGGGCCGCTGGTGTAGGGCAGGCCACTGTTAAGGATGGCCTCCATTAAAGGATATTTGGCAGTGCCGTCGGGCAGGCGTGCCCGCGAAACGACGTTACCCACCACAAACACATCCGGCTTGAAAGCTAATTGATCGGCACCATAACCTTCAATTAGCTCTATGCCTAGCCCACGCAGCTGGTCACTCATGGGCGGGTACGCCGCTGTGTCGCAACCCGTAACCTTGTGCCCAGCCTCCATCGCCAAGGCCGCCAGGCCGCCCATGAAGGTGCCGCAAATTCCGAGTATGTGTATATGCATTTGGGTATTTTAGGAGCCAATGGCCTAACTATTACTTCGGCCCGATGAAGTGTTAAGTTCCGTTCGGGCTGAGCCTGTCGAAGCCAGTGCAAACCTAGGGCAGGCTCAGGGCGAACGGTTCATACTTCTCTGGGCCGGATCAATAAGTGGCTGGCCTAAACTCTTGCTTTGACTTTTTGAACAGCCACTAACGTGCAAACCCTTAAATCCGAAATAGCCGCCGCCGCCGCCGCCCTGGTGGTTGAAGAGGGCCTTGAATATGGCCCGGCCAAGCGGCGGGCAGTCAAGCAGATGGGGTTGCCTGCTCGGTCTGAGCTGCCTGACAACGCTGAGATTGAAGACGCGGTGAGTGAATACATTGCCGTGTTTTGTGCGGACACTCAGCCTGTCGAGCTGGCGGCGCTGCGGGAATTGGCGCTGGTGTGGATGCAGCGCATGGCTGGCTTCAGGCCGCATCTGGCGGGGGCGGTGTGGCATGGCACGGCAACCCGGCTGTCTGATATTTATATTCAGCTGTTTTGTGATGACCCAAAATCAGCTGAAATTGCGTTGATTGAGCACAACGTTGACTATGAGCCGCACACGGTGACAGGTTTTACTGGCGGCAAAGTCGAGGCGTTGAGCTTGAGCAGCCTGTGCAAGCCACTCAGTGAAAACATTGGCGTGCATTTCATGGTGTATGACCATGATGACCTGCGCGGTGCGCTCAAGCCTGACGGCAAGGGTCGCAAGCCACGTGGTGATGTGGTGGCGGTTGAAAAGATGATGGCCAAAGAAGGTAAAGTCTGAGATATGGATCGTAGAAACTTACTTTATATAGGTGCCGCCGCCGCAGCGGGCTTGGCTGGCGTTGGTGTGGCTTGGCTAAAATACGAGCCACAAAAGCTAACACCCGGGCAAAACAACGCAGCCCAAGACGCGCTGTGGGCCTTGAACTTTGACACGCCTGACGGCCAGCCGCAGCCAATGAGCAGATTTCGTGGCAAGCCGCTGCTGCTGAACTTTTGGGCCACCTGGTGCCCGCCATGTGTAGAAGAGCTGCCGCTCCTTGATGCTTTCTACCAGGAGCATAAATCCAACGGTTGGCAAGTATTGGGACTGGCGGTTGATCAGCCTAGCGTCGTGCGCAAGTGGTTAGCGGCCAAGCCGCTCAACTTTGCTGTCGGTATGGCAGGCCTGGACGGAACCGAATTAAGCAAGTCGCTGGGTAATCGGGCGGGCAGTTTGCCGTTTACGGCAATATTTGGTGCGTCAGGCGCGCTGCTGCACCGCAAAACTGGCCAAGTATCCAAAGAGGATTTGGTGCAATGGGCTCAGTTGAAATAAAAGGCTCCAGTTGTAGCTAAGTTGTATTTAATAGGTATTAAATAGATCCAAATAGATGCTTAAGGCTGTTATTTTTAGTCATCACAAAATAACGGTTTTGCATGATTCAAAACGTTTTTTCTGCTTCAAACCGTTTTTGCTTGGAGTACACTCTGCGCTTTCGCTGCAAAGACACCTTGCCTGGCTTAAAGCTGAAGTCGCGTAAAGTCGTGATTTCGGCGATTTAAAGCCTGAAAGACATAAGTAAGCGTCGGATGAGGAAAGATGCGCACTGCGGTCATTTTCTGAACATCTGTCACCATTGGAGAGAATCATGGATTTAAGAAAACTCAAAACGCTGATTGACCTGGTTTCAGATTCCAATGTGTCTGAACTCGAAATTACCGAAGCAGAAGGCAAGGTACGCATCGTTAAATCCAGCGGTGCGCCGCTGGTGATGCAGCAACCTGCCGCAGCTTTGGTGGCAGCACCCTTAATCCAGACTGCGGCTGCTCCGCCCGCGGATGCGCCACCCGCAGGACCCTCGGCACACGCCGTCAAGTCACCTATGGTGGGCACGTTTTACCGTTCAGCCAGCCCGGGCTCCAAAGCGTTTGTTGAGGTGGGTGATACCGTCAAGGAAGGCGACACCATCTGCATCATTGAGGCGATGAAAATTTTGAACGAAATCGAAGCAGACAAGTCCGGCACTGTCAGGAAAATACTGTGTGAAAACGGCCAGGCAGTCGAATATGGACAGTCTTTGTTCTTGATCGACTAATGGCACGCAGGCATGTTTAAAAAAATCCTGATCGCTAATCGCGGTGAAATCGCCTTGCGGATCCAGCGCGCCTGTCGCGAGCTGGGCATCAAGGCGGTGATGGTTTATTCAGAAGCCGACCGCGACGCCAAATACATCAAGTTAGCTGACGAATCGGTCTGCATTGGCCCCGCAGCGTCTAAAGACAGCTACTTAAACATGCCCGCCATTATTTCGGCGGCTGAAGTAACCGATGCTGAGGCGATCCACCCTGGCTACGGCTTTTTAAGTGAAAACGCCGACTTTGCCGAGCGGGTTGAAAAAAGCGGCTTCAAGTTCATTGGCCCTACGCCCGAGTCGATTCGCATCATGGGTGACAAGGTGTCGGCCAAGCAAACCATGATCAAGGCTGGCGTGCCCTGCGTGCCAGGCTCTGAAGGCGCCTTGCCTGACGATGCAGCCATCATAAAACGCACAGCCAAGCAAGTGGGCTACCCGGTCATTATCAAAGCTGCTGGCGGCGGTGGCGGACGGGGCATGCGTGTGGTACACACCGAGGCCGCTTTGCTGCACGCGGTGCAAACCACCAAGGCCGAAGCCGGAGCAGCCTTCGGTAACCCCGAGGTTTACATGGAGAAGTTTCTCCAAAACCCTAGGCACATTGAAATTCAAATCATGGCTGACCAGCATAAAAATGCGGTCTGGCTGGGTGAGCGCGATTGTTCCATGCAGCGACGCCATCAAAAAGTCATTGAAGAAGCCCCTGCACCCGGCATTCCTCGCAAGTTGATCGAGCGCATCGGTGAGCGTTGCGTGGCAGCAGTTAAAAAAATTGGCTACCGCGGTGCCGGTACGTTCGAGTTTTTGTTTGAGAACGGCGAGTTCTATTTTATTGAAATGAACACCCGCGTTCAGGTTGAGCACCCGGTGACTGAATGGGTCACGGGCGTGGACGTGGTGCGTACGCAAATCATGGTGGCGGCAGGCGAAAAGTTGCCTTTTTCGCAGCGCGACATTCAGATCAGAGGTCATTCAATTGAATGCCGCATCAACGCCGAAGACCCCTATAAATTCACACCATCGCCTGGTCGCATCACCACTTGGCACACGCCGGGCGGTCCGGGTGTGCGGGTTGACTCGCATATCTACGCCAACTATTTTGTACCACCAAATTATGACTCGATGATTGGCAAAATCATTGTGCATGGTGACACGCGCGCGCAAGCCCTGGCGCGTATGCGCACCGCGCTGGCCGAAACGGTGGTCGAAGGCATCAATACCAACATTGCGCTGCACCGCGAGCTGATGGTGGACGCCAAGTTCATGGATGGCGGCACCAACATTCATTACCTTGAAGAGTGGCTTTCAAAGCGTGTCCGCTGAACTAAGGGATGCAGAAATAACAAACATACCGTTTTGGATGGCACTGGCGGGCGCATTGCGTCGTTGCTTGCCCTCTTGTGTGGCCAGCCACACGGCGCTCCAATCGCCTAGCACTGCATCCCGCCAGCACCACCCAAAACGGTACAGTTATTAATTCCGCATCCCTAATGCT
>JAYVPR010000268.1:0-6300 GCA_043757245.1 Polaromonas sp.
CGCATCGAGTCAGGATTGGCGTTGTAGCTGTCGTCTATCAGCGTGATGGTGAGTCCGTCAATGTGTACTTGCGTAGCGCGCGAGCGTCCCTTGACAGGTTCAAACGTGGTCAAACCCGCCGCTATGCAATCGATGGGTACGTCAGCTGCCAGCGCACATGCCGTGGCAGCCAATGCGTTTTTAACGTTATGCCTGCCAGCGACATGAAGCCTGCATTCAAAAGCCCCTTGAGGTGTTGACGCCAACACCCGCCAGCAGTCAGTATCCCAATGCGCATCAGCCGTCACATCGGCTTGGCCGGTCATTGCAAACGTCAGCGTGGCGCGCGCACCTGCAGCTTTGCGCCAGACCGCTGTGTAGTCATCGTCGGCGGGGAACACAGCGACACCCCGCGAATCGAGGCCTTCAATCACAGCGCCATTTTCTTGCGCCACGGCTTGAACTGTGCCCATGAATTCAAGATGCTCGCGTTGGGCATTGTTCACCAGGGCAACAGTCGGTCTGGCCAGGTCAGCCAGATAGGCAATTTCACCCGGATGGTTCATGCCAAGTTCAACAACCCCAATAGTGTGGACAGCAGACAAACGCAAAAGCGTCAGAGGCACGCCAATGTCATTGTTCAAATTTCCCTCAGTCGAAAAAGCCTGGCGCCCTTGATAGGCGCGCAAGATGGAGGCAATCATCTGCGTCACGGTGGTCTTGCCGTTGCTGCCTGTCACTGCAATCAGAGGCAAATCAAACTGAGCGCGCCAGCCTTTGGCTATCCGACCCAAAGCCACTTTTGAATCACCGACCTCCAAACCTGACAAACCGGCAGCATCCAGGCCATGCTGCGCAATGGCTGCGACTGCGCCCTTAGCCTTGGCTTGCGCCAAAAAGTCATGCGCATCAAAGTTGTCGCCCTGAAGTGCCACAAACATATCACCCGGCTGCAGACTTCGCGTATCGGTATGCACACGTTTGATCTCAACGCTGGCATGGCCGACGATTTTTGCTGCGTCTACCCATTGCAGGGCTTGCTGCAAAGTCATCATGCTGCAGTCCTGTTGATCTGCCTGCCATCAAGCGCCAGCTGTGCGTGATGCATATCATCAAACGGGTGCTTGATGCCGCCAACTTCCTGGTAGTTTTCATGCCCTTTACCTGCCAGCAACACCACATCGCGTGGCTGGGCGCTGGTCACCGCTTCAGCAATTGCCAAAGCACGATCAATCTGCACGCGCACCGATTCACTGTGCGTCAAGCCCAGCAAAATCTGGCTGATGATAGCCGCCGGGTTTTCACTGCGCGGGTTGTCGCTGGTCACCACGATCTGATCTGCATTTTTTTGTGCCGTAGCCGCCATCAGAGGGCGTTTTGACGCGTCGCGGTCACCTCCGCAACCGAACACGCACCACAACTGTCCACCTCTTGCCTGTGCAACAGGTTGGAGTGCCAACAGTACCTTTTCAATCGCGTCGGGAGTGTGTGCGTAATCAATCACGACCAGCGGTTTGCCAGTTTGGCTCAACGTGTTTAAACGACCCGGTACATCAGACAAATTGCAGCACGCCTTTGCAGCATCTTCAAGCGACACCCCCAAAGCCCGCAGCGCGCCTATCACGCCCAGCAAATTCGAGACGTTGTACAGACCGATCGCGCTGGTGGTCACAGTTTGCCGTTCAGCACCTTCAACCACAACAAAAGTCAGCCCTCCTGTTTGTTGCTCAATAGCCTCGGCCTGCAACCTTGCAGGTTCGTCGATGGCCACCGTCCACACATCAACGCTGGAGGTCTTGAGCATCAAATTCAAAGCACGTCCTTTGGCATCATCAATATTGATGACGGCAGACTGCAAACCCGGCCAGGTAAAAAGTGACTCTTTAGCTGCCCAGTAGGCCCGCATGGAGCCGTGATAGTCAAGATGGTCTTGCGTGAAGTTGGTAAATACGGCCACTTGCAGCCGTGTTGCATCCAGACGCTGCTCAGCAATGCCAATCGACGATGCTTCAATCACGCAAGCCGTAAAACCTTCATCTACAAAACGGCGCAATTGCTGCTGGAGCAATACCGGGTCAGGTGTGGTCAAACCATTAAAAATCATAGCGCCGGGCATTCCTATACCCAGCGTTCCCACCACACCGCATTTGCGATTCAGCTTGCCAAGCGCTTGCGCCAACCACCAGGCAGTCGAGGTTTTACCATTGGTTCCGGTGACGGCAATGGTTTGCAACTGCCTGCTGGGGTTACCGTAGTAAGCCGCTGCAATCGGTGCAGCAGCAGCTTTGAGGTCGTGATATGTCGCAATTTTTGCATCAACAAAACCATACGCTTCAATGCCACCCATTTCGACAAGGCACGCACCAGCGCCGGCCTTGAGCACATCGCTGACGTAATGCCGTGCGTCTGCGGCAGCGCCTGGCCAGGCAATGAAGCCGTCGCCTGCTTTGACCTGGCGGCTATCGGTATTCAAGCTGCCTCGTACACGCGCATGCAACCAGTCCGCGGCCTGCTGCGGGGTGTGGAGTTGCGTGATCAAAACGACTCCTCCACGGCATGCATCACAATTTGTGGTTTGACTGTCATGTCTGGCTGCACACCCTTCATGCGAAGTGCCTGTTGCACCAGTTCGCTGAAGACGGGTGCAGCCACTTCGCCACCGTAATATTTACCGGCTCTTGGCTCATCAATCATCACCGCCACAATCACGCGCGGCTTGTCGATTGGCGCCATGCCCACAAACCAGCCACGGTACTTTCTGTCTTTGTCGGTACCGTAACTCTTGCCCACCTGTTTGTAGGCCGTACCGGATTTACCCCCCACGGAGTAACCCAGCGTCTGAGCCTTTTGTCCTGTGCCGCCGGGGCCCGCTGCCATTTGCAGCATTTTTCGAACCTCTCGCGCCGTCTTGGCCGAAAAAACCTGTACCCCAGCAGCAGGCTCATCGCTTTTGAGCAGGGTTGCATCGATGATTTGCCCGTCATGGCCAAACACGGTGTAAGCACGCGCCATTTGAAACAGCGATGCCGACAAGCCATAGCCATACGACATGGTGGCCTGCTCAATCGGCCGCCAGGTTTTGTAAGGACGCAACCGGCCAGAGACAACACCAGGAAAAGCGATTTGCGGTTTTTGCCCAAAGCCAGCCTGTGAAAATGTTTCCCACATTTCACGCGGCTGCATTTGCATGGCCATTTTGACCGTGCCCACATTGCTTGATTTTTGAATCACTTCCTGAACCGTCAGCACACCGTGTGGATGCGCGTCTGAAATCGTTGAGCCGGTGATTTGCAGGCGTCCGGGTGCTGTTTGAATTTGCGTTTCGGGCTTCACGCGCCCCGACTCGAGCGCCAACCCCACAGTAAACGCCTTCATCACCGAACCAGGCTCAAAAGTATCTGTCAGCGCACGGTTACGAAGCTGGCTGCCGCTCATGTTCTGCCGCTTGTCTGGCACATAGCTTGGGTAGTTGGCCATTGCCAGCACTTCACCGGTGATGGCATCAAGCATGACCACACTACCTGCCACGGCCTTGTTGGCGATCACCGCATCGCGCAATTTTTGGTAGGCCACAAACTGCATCTTGCTGTCAATCGACAGTTGCAGATCTTTGCCATCGACGGGCGGCACTTGCTCGCGCGTGTCTTCCACCACGCGACCCAAGCGGTCTTTGATCACGCGACGAGAACCCGCACGACCACCGAGCTCCTTATTGAAAGCCAGTTCCATGCCCTCCTGGCCCTGATCCTCAATGTTGGTAAAACCGACCACATGCGCGATGGTTTCGCCTTCGGGGTATTGGCGTTTGTATTCCTTGCGCTGGTAAATGCCTTTGATACCCAATGCGGTTATTTTTTGCGCTGCGGCATCATCGACCTGGCGCTTGATCCAGACAAAGTTCTTGTCTTCATCCGCTAGTTTTTTGTTCAGTTCTGCAATCGGCATCTCCAGCAACCTGGCGAGCTCAACAAGTTGCGGTTCGGTGGCATTGACGTCTTCGGGGATCGCCCAGATGCTGGGCGCAGGCACGCTGGAGGCCAGGATCAAACCGTTGCGATCGAGAATGCGTCCGCGATTGGCGGGAAGCTCCAGTGTGCGTGCAAACCGGACTTCACCCTGGCGTTGAAAAAAATCATTGCCCAGCACCTGTACATAGGCAGCCCGGCCCGCCAGCCCCATGAATGCCAAAGCGATCGCAGCAACAATAAATTTACTGCGCCACACAGGCGTTTTGCTGGCTAGCAATGGGCTGGAGGTGTACTGCACGCTTTTGCTCATTTGACGACCCCAGTCGCTGCGCCACCACCTTGCGTCACATACTGCGTGATGGCTGGCGTAACGCTGCGCATCTGCAGGTTGTCTTTGGCCAGTTTCTCAACCCGTAACGGTGTGGCCTGAGCACGCTTTTCGACTTGCAGGCGTTCGTTTTCAGCTTCAAGTTTGCGGTTTTGGGCGATGGCTTTTTCAAGCTCGACATACAGTCTGCGCGACTCATATTGCGTGCGCACCAAATACAGAGCGCTGGCCAAAACAGCCAGCAATAAAACAAGATTGAACCGCGTCATGCCGGCACCTCGGTACGCTCGGCAATGCGCATCACCGCACTGCGGGCGCGCGGGTTGGCAGTGATTTCGGCTTCACTCGGTTTGACGCGTCCGAGCGCGTTCAGTCGCATCGCTTTGGGCGCAGCAAAAGGCGCCCGACGGTCAAAAATCTCACGCGAATGCTCAGCGATGAATTGTTTCACGATACGGTCTTCGAGCGAATGAAAACTGATCACGACCAACCGGCCTCCAGGTTGCAATACGTTGAGGGACGCTGCTAACGCCTGACTGAGCTCTTCAAGCTCGGCGTTGATAAAAATCCGAAAAGCCTGAAATGTGCGCGTTGCCGGGTCTTTGCCCGGCTCACGGGTTTTGACCGCGCCAGCCACGATGTGGGCCAGTTCATGCGTACGCTCGATAGGGCCTCGTTCTTGCCTTGCACGATCAATTGCCTTTGCAATCGGCCCAGCAAACCGTTCTTCGCCGTAGTCACGAATCACCTCCGCCATGCTCTCTACAGACGCATCGGCCAGCCAGCTGGCCACACTCTGACCACGTGTGGTGTCCATGCGCATGTCCAGCGGCCCATCGCCACGAAATGAAAAGCCCCGTGCTGCGTTGTCGATTTGCGGTGAGCTGATACCCAGGTCCATCAGAAGACCCGCAGCGCTTGAAGGCGCAAATCTCGCAAGCTGGTTGAAGCCCTCGTGGCGAATCGAAAAACGCGGATCGGTGATGCTGGCAGCCTCGGCGATGGCCTCCAGGTCTTTGTCGAAAGCCGTCAGTGAACCCTGAGCCGATAGCTGCGAAAGGATCAGCCGCGAATGTCCACCGCGCCCGAAGGTGGCGTCGATGTAGTGACCGCCCTGCAAGATGCGAAGCGCTGTCACTGCTTCGTTCAACAAGACGGTGCGGTGTGTCCATGTATCCTGCACCATCATCTTTCTAAAATGAGAAGTCCCTGAAGACGTCAGGCATGTCGCCTTTCATCTGCTCGGCTTCCTGAGTGGCATAGCTTGTCGCATCCCACAGCTCAAAATGACCACCCATGCCGAGCAGCACCGTATCTTTGCTGATGCCAGAAGCTGCGCGCAGCTCTGGCGAAACCAGCACACGGCCCGTCGCATCCATGTCGACATCCATGGCATTGCCTAGAAAAATGCGCTTCCACCACTGAGCCTGCATGGGCAGCAAGGCAATCCGGCCCCTGAATTTTTCCCACTCGTTGCGGGGGAAAATCATCAGGCAGCCGTGGGGGTGTTTGGTGATGGTGAGTTGGCTGTTGGCGGTGACACTCAGCACGTCACGGTACCGGGTTGGCACAGACAGCCGACCCTTGGTATCGAGAGCTAAAAATGACGCGCCTTGAAACACTGTTAAAAACCTTTGACAAACACTTTTCACCACTAAATTGCACTTCCTCCCACTTTATCAGGAAAGATTTGGCATGCAAGCTGTTTGAAACAAATTTTTTCAATGAAATCAAGGACTTAGAAGCGTATCCGAAGTCTTTCTTGAGGGCAAAAGACGTTATAAATGAAGCACTTAGCACGCGCAGTGAAAGTGTTTGTTTAAGCTGAGGGACTCAGCCAAAAAAATTAAAAGTAGACTACAGCCCGCACAGCTGCATGCAAGTGATCTGAGCTGCATTAAACCTAGAAACGGCAGTTGACCGCTTAAAAACATCTCCAAAACCGCATGGAAATTGACTTGTCCGCCTTCGATCATCTTCACCTTTTAGGTCAGAGCGCTACGCACCCGAGTGAGCCGTGCTACG
>JAYVPR010000269.1:0-6293 GCA_043757245.1 Polaromonas sp.
CCCTTTAAATTGGAGCGGGAGAAGAGTCTCGAACTCTCGACCTCAACCTTGGCAAGGTTGCGCTCTACCAACTGAGCTACTCCCGCGTTGCAAGTCTCATATTATAGCGTACTTTTTCAACCAAACTAAAAACTTTGAAAAAAAAGCTTCAATGCTTTACATTACCCGTCACACCTAGCGGCGGCACAACAATCGCCGTAGCCACTACCACCGTAGGCAAGGCCATTTCTTCCTCAGTCAACGGCACAGGCATACGCTCAAGCGCCACCTTCAGCACCTGGTCAATCCATTTGACGGGAATGATCTCTAGGCCATTTTTTACATTGTCTGGAATCTCTTGTAGGTCTTTGGCGTTTTCTTCGGGGATCAGCACGGTCTTGATACCGCCACGCAAGGCTGCCAGCAGTTTTTCTTTCAAACCGCCAATCGCTGTGACTTCGCCGCGTAACGTGATCTCGCCTGTCATGGCCACATCGCAACGCACGGGGATGCCCGTCAACGCTGAAATGAAGGCGGTGGTCATGGCGGCACCTGCACTTGGCCCGTCTTTGGGCGTTGCGCCGTCAGGCACGTGAATATGAATATCACGCTTTTCAAACAAATCATCCTTGATGCCCAGCATAGCCGAGCGGCTGCGCACCACTGTGCGGGCTGCGTCCACCGACTCTTTCATCACATCGCCCAATGAGCCGGTGCGGGTGATCAAGCCCTTACCGGGCATGATGGCCGCCTCAATCGTCAGCAAGTCGCCGCCAACTTCCGTCCAAGCCAGGCCGACAACTTGGCCGATCTGATTGATTTTCTCGGCACGGCCGTAGTCAAACTTGCGCACACCTAAAAATTCATTCAGGTTGTCAGGCGTCACTACAACTTGGGCCGTCATTTTTTTAAGCTGAATGCCTTTGATGACTTTGCGGCAAATTTTCCCAAGTTCGCGTTCAAGGGATCGCACGCCTGCCTCACGCGTGTAGTAGCGCACGATGTCGCGTACAGCTTGCTCTTGCACTTCCAGCTCTTCAGCTTTTACGCCATTATTTTTGACCTGCTTGGGCAGCAGGTAGCGCATGGCAATACTGGTTTTTTCATCTTCGGTATAGCCCGAGAGGCGAATGACTTCCATGCGATCCAGCAGCGCGGGCGGAATGTTCATGGAATTGGAGGTGGCCACAAACATCACATCGCTCAAGTCGAAATCAACCTCAACGTAGTGGTCGCCAAAGGTGTGGTTTTGCTCTGGGTCTAGCACCTCAAGCAACGCACTCGATGGATCCCCCCTGAAATCGGTGCCCAGCTTGTCTATCTCGTCCAGCAAGAACAACGGGTTACGCGTACCGGCTTTTGACAGGCTTTGCAGCACCTTGCCGGGCAGCGCGCCGATGTAGGTGCGGCGGTGGCCACGAATCTCAGCCTCGTCCCGCATGCCGCCCAGCGCCATGCGCACATACTTGCGGCCTGTGGCTTTGGCAATGGATTGGCCGAGCGACGTTTTGCCAACGCCCGGCGGACCGACCAAGCACAAGATGGGCGCTTTGAGTTTGTCAACACGCTGCTGCACTGCAAGATATTCAACGATCCGGTCTTTGACTTTTTCCAGACCGTAATGGTCTTCATTCAGCACGTTTTCAGCGTTGATCAGGTCGTGTTTAATTTTGGTTTTTTTGCTCCAAGGCAAGGCCGTCAGCACGTCGATGTAGTTGCGTACCACGGTGGCTTCAGCTGACATGGGCGACATGAGCTTAAGTTTTTTGAATTCTGCATCGGCTTTTTTGCGAGCTTCCTTCGGCATTTTGGCAGCTTTGATCTTTTTCTCGATCTCGTCCACATCAGCGCCATCTTCGCCGTCACCCAGTTCTTTTTGAATGGCCTTAACCTGCTCGTTCAAATAAAAATCGCGTTGGTTTTTTTCCATCTGCCGTTTGACACGGCCACGAATTTTTTTATCAACATTCAAAATGTCGACTTCTCGTTCAAGCTGTTCGTACAGGTTCTCCAACCGCTCCTTGACGGGGGATAAATCAAGAATGACCTGCTTGGCGTCAAGCTTGAGCGGCAGGTGCGCGGCAATCGTGTCGGCCAGGCGGCCCGGGTCATCGATACTTGAAATCGAAGTGAGAATTTCAGGCGGGATTTTTTTATTCAATTTGACATAGTGGTCAAACTGCTGCATCACAGCGCGGCGCAGGGCTTCGATTTCACTGGATTTATCAACCGCAATAGCAACCGGCTCAATGGGCGTTACGTTGGCGCTGAAGTGCTGCTCGCCATCCTCAATTTTATTGACTTTGGCACGCTGCTGGCCTTCCACCAGCACCTTGACCGTGCCATCAGGCAGCTTGAGCAATTGCAAGATGGTGGCCACGCAGCCAACCTCGAACATGTCTTCAACCACCGGTTCGTCCTTGGCGGCTGTTTTTTGTGCCACCAGCATGATGCGGCGCTCAGACTCCATCGCAGATTCAAGCGCCTTGATGCTTTTCGGGCGTCCCACGAACAGCGGAATCACCATGTGCGGGAACACCACCACGTCACGCAGTGGCAACAGCGGCAAGTCTAGGGGGATTGGAGGCAAGGTAGTGGGTGCTGACATAAATACCTTAAAAGACCTTTAAAACACAATAACTGTAGCTACGACTTAAGGCTGAAAACGCAAACTTCAAGCTTTTTTAGCCACTTCACGGTACACCAGCAAAGGTGCCTTGTTTTCTTCGATGGTTGATTCGTCCACCACCACTTTATCGACGTTGATGGCAGTCGGCAGGTCAAACATGGTGTCGATCAGGGACTGCTCCAGAATCGAACGCAAACCACGTGCGCCCGTCTTGCGCGCCAACGCCTTGCGGGCAATGGCTTTAAGAGCTGAAGGGCGAATCTCCAGATCAACGCCTTCCATAGCCAGCAGTTTGGTGAACTGCTTGACCACCGCGTTTTTAGGCTCAGTCAAAATTTGCATCAGCGCGTCTTCACTCAGTTCCGCCAGTGTGGCGACCACAGGCATGCGGCCTACCAATTCGGGGATCAAACCGAACTTGATCAGATCTTCCGGCTCGACATCCTTGAATGACTCGGTCAAGCTACGGGCTTTTTTGCTTTTGACAGCAGCGCCAAAACCAATACCAGATGCTTCGGTTCGGTTTTCAATGACTTTTTCAAGACCCGAAAACGCACCGCCACAAATGAACAGGATATTGGTGGTATCTACTTGCAGGAAGTCCTGGTTCGGATGCTTGCGCCCGCCTTGCGGCGGCACCGAAGCCATGGTGCCTTCAATCAGTTTCAACAGCGCCTGCTGCACGCCCTCGCCCGAGACATCGCGTGTGATCGACGGGTTGTCTGATTTCCGCGAAATCTTGTCAATTTCATCGATGTAAACAATACCCTGCTGCGCACGCTCGACTTCATAGTTGCAGCTTTGCAGCAGTTTTTGAATAATGTTTTCAACGTCCTCGCCGACGTAACCGGCTTCAGTCAATGTCGTGGCATCGGCCATCACAAACGGCACATTCAGCGTGCGGGCCAGAGTTTGCGCCAAAAGCGTTTTACCCGAACCTGTGGGGCCAATCAGCAAGATGTTGCTTTTGGTCAGCTCAACATCGTCCTTCTTGGCTTTTTCTTTGTGGCGCAAGCGCTTGTAGTGGTTATACACCGCCACCGCCAGCGTGCGCTTGGCTGGCTCTTGACCAATCACATAGCCGTCTAGGGTGGTTTTAATTTCAAGCGGTGTAGGCAGGTCGCCACGGGTTTCAGCGGCATCAATTCCGGCAGGCAACTCATCACGGATGATTTCGTTGCAAAGGTCTATGCATTCGTCGCAAATAAAAACCGATGGCCCTGCGATGAGTTTTTTGACTTCATGTTGACTTTTTCCGCAAAACGAACAGTACAAAGTCTTTTCGCTGGAGGAGCCTTTTTTTTCGGCCATTATGGAGATGCCTTTTAACGTGGCTGTAAAGAATTTAAGAATGATAACCAAATAAAAACGACACTTCTTGTAACAAAAAGCGCCGCTGTACAGAGATTAAAAAATTACGGACGTTTGGAGATGACTTGGTCCACCAAACCATACTCTTTCGCCTCGTTGGAAGATAACCAGTAATCACGCTCCATGTCACGCGCAATCTTTTCCATCGGCTGGCCTGTGCGCTCCGACAGAATTTTATTGAGCTGTTCACGGGTTTTCAGAATTTCCCGCGCCGAGATTTCAATGTCACTGGCCATCCCTCGGGCACCACCTGACGGCTGGTGGATCATGACGCTGGAATTGGGCAGTGCAAAGCGCTTGCCTTTGGCACCAGCGGCCAACAAAAATGAACCCATGCTGGCTGCCATACCGGTACACAATGTTGAAACGTCCGGTTTGATGAAGTTCATAGTGTCAAAAATCGCCAAGCCTGCGCTGACCGAGCCCCCGGGAGAATTAATGTAAAGCGAAATATCCTTGTCAGGATTTTCACTTTCCAGAAAGAGCAGCTGCGCGACCACCAAATTGGCCATGTAGTCTTCCACCGGGCCCACGAGAAAAATGACGCGCTCCTTTAGCAGGCGCGAATAAATGTCATAAGAGCGTTCGCCACGACCCGATTGCTCAATGACCATAGGTATAAGCCCCAAACCCTCGGTTTGCAATGAATCGTACGCGCCGAACGGGATGCTGTCAGCTTGGTTTTTGTACATGAAGAGACTCCAAAGGTTGATAGAACTACTTTATTCCATTTCTACATCATTCGCGAGCGCGAAGGCGTTACGGGCGACAGTACACACGTACGGCTAGCGAAGCTGACAAAGTGCACGAATGATTTAGAGATGGAATGACTTTACCCAAAATAAATGGGGCTGGTGCGCAGAAGTTCAATCCACACGCCAGCCCCATCTACTCAAAACGGCTCACTGTTTTAGTTCTGCGCCATCAGGTCATCAAACGAGACGTCCTTTTCAACCACTTTGGCTTTAGACAGCACAAAGTCGGTCACATTGTTTTCAATCACAACGCCTTCAACCTCAGCCATACGGCGGTTGTCGCTCAAGTACCAGCGCACCACATCTTGCGGCTTTTCATAGCTGGCTGAAAGCTCTTCAATGTGTGCCTTGAGCTGCTCAGGCTTGGCTTGCAGATTGTTACTGCGCACCAGTTCAGCCACGACCAGGCCCAAGCGAACGCGCTTTTCAGCCTGCGGACGGAAGATGTCATCAGGGATCGGCGCCTTGTCAGCATCTTTAACGCCGCGCTGCTTCAGGTCAGCCCTGGCGGATGCAACCATGCGCTCCAATTCATCCTGCACGCTGGCGTTGGGCAAATCAAGTTCAGCCTTGGACACCAGCGCGTCCATCACAGCCGCCTTGTTACGGGCCAGCAAGCGAAACTTGACTTCCCGCTCAAGGTTTTTCTTGATATCAGCACGCAGGCCTTCAACCGACGCGTCAGCGATGCCAAGCGATTTAGCCAGGGCCTCGTTGACTTCAGGCAAGTGCGCTGCCTCCAGTTTTTTGACCGTGACCATGAAATCCGCCTGCTTGCCAGCCACGTCTTTGCCATGGTAGTCAGCAGGGAAGCTCAGCGGGAAAGTTTTGCTCTCACCAGTTTTCATGCCGCGCACGGCTTCTTCAAACTCTTTGAGCATCTGGCCGTCGCCAATCAAAAACTGAAAGTCGTCAGCCTTGCCACCAGCAAAAGTCTCGCCGTCAATCTTGCCTTCAAAGTCAATCGTGGCGCGGTCGCTGTCTTGTGCGGCTGAATCCATGGCACGCTGCGAGAAGGTGCGGCGCTGCTTGCGCAAAATATCCAGGGTTTTGTCAATTGCTGCATCGCTGACATCGGCACTGATTTTTTCAACTTCGGCCGTGGCCAGATCACCAATTTTGACGTCGGGATAGACTTCAAAGATCGCATCAAAGACCAACTCACCGTCGGTTGAGGCTTCTTTTTCACTGATGCGGGGCTGTCCTGCCACGCGCAGCTTGGCTTCATTGGCGGCGCTTGAAAAAGCCTCGCCAACCTTGTCGTTCATCACTTCGTAGTGAACCGAATAACCGTAGCGCTGGGTTATCACATTCATCGGCACTTTACCGGGACGAAAACCGTCCATCTTCACGGTTCGGGCCATCTTTTTCAAACGCATGTCGACCTCAGACTGGATGATGCCTACGGGCAAGGTCAGGGTGATTTTGCGTTCAAGCTTTTCCAGGGTTTCAACAGTCACGGCCATGATGCTCTTTCTAATATCCAAATGTCACAGTGGTGCGCGGGGCGGGACTCGAACCCGCACAGTATTGCTACCGTCAGGACCTAAACCTGGTGC
>JAYVPR010000270.1:0-6293 GCA_043757245.1 Polaromonas sp.
GCCCCACTGCTGGCGTTGGCTTTGAGCGCTGTGTCCAGTGCCGGCGGTAGTTGTGTTGCAGCGGCCACTTTTGGCCACTCGCCTTTGACTGGCGCTTCAATGCGGTAAGACGCGTTGCCGAAAGCTACCACGAGGGGCATGACTGTCGGGCTTTCGGTGCGCTGGCCAGACAGCGGGATTTGCGCTGTCCAGACGCTGCCTTGCCAGCTTTGCGTCCACTGCGCGGCGGGTTCTATCACGCTGCCCGTTTCGGGGAAAAACGCCAGCTCTTTGCCTGTCAGGGTCGCGGGTAACCCACTCAGTGCTATCTTGATGGCCTTGCCGCTGACCTCGATTTGGCTTGCACCCGCAGCCAAGGGCTTGGGCGCAGCATCAAATGCAGCTTGAAACACCTGGCTTTGAAGTGCTGTGGAGCTTTTAGAAGGGATGCTCAGGGTGAAGTCGCCTTCTTGCGGAATGCATTCTTTCTCGCACACCAGCCAGGCGGCTTTGAGTTTGATGTCTAGTTGCTCGCCGTTGAAATTCTTGGCAACAGTCAGGGGTACCGGTAGCAGGATGGTATTTTCATAACCGTAATTGGCGAGTGTGCCAATCAGTATCTTTTTAGGTGTCGGCCAGGCAATATCCCCCGCCGAGATGCCTGCAGGCAGTTGCCATTCAAGCACTGTGGGCAAGCCAGAGTCGCCCGAGTTTTTCCAGTAGGTGTGCCACTTTGGCTGGTGCGCAATCTGCAGACCCACCCACAACGGCTTGCCGGGCTGTACGCCTTCAGGCGCGAAGGCCATCAACTCGGCACGCACCTGATCGGTGCTGATGACGTTGCTGGCGACAGGCTTTTTATTGAAGTTAATTTGAGCTGTAGCGCTTTGCAACAGGGCGAAAAAAGCTATAAAAAAAAGAGTGTTTTTGAAAAATCGGGAGATCATGGTCACTATCGTTGTCACTGCTATGGTGGGTGTGTGAGCGGATGTCTGGGTCAATAGTTCCAGCACTGTTGTGGCTTTGGTCTGTTTTTACAGGGTTTTATGACAGCTAAAAATGCCACACTCCGATAATAAGTTCATGCCAAGTCCTCTAAGCGCCATTGTTCCCAGCACCATCGTTCTGGCCACCCTGAATGCCAAATACATTCACGCATCGCTTGGTCTGCGCTACCTGCTGGCCAATATGGACGTGCATGGCGGTGCGGGGCTAAAGGCGCAAACGCAATTGCGTGAGTTTGTCATTGCGCAACCGCCGCTGTTGATTGTTGAACAATTGCTGGCGCTGAACCCAAAAGTCATTGGCTTTGGTGTTTACATCTGGAACGTGGTGGAAACAACCCAGGTGGTGCAGTTGCTGAAAGCCTTGCGGCCAGACATCAAAGTCATCCTTGGCGGGCCTGAAGTGAGCTTTGAAACTGACAGTCAGGAGATTTGCCGCCTGGCCGACCATGTGATTACCGGTTGGGGCGATGTGAGCTTTCCCAAACTCTGCCGGGCTTTGCTGGATGGCCCGCAGCCTTTGATGAAGGTCATGGCTGGCGAGCAACCGGCTCTTGACGTCATTGCGCTGCCGTACAACGAATACACCGCTGAAGACCTGGCCAAGCGCTTGCTGTATGTGGAGGCATCGCGGGGCTGCCCCTTCAAGTGTGAATTTTGTTTGAGTTCGCTGGACAAAACCGCTTGGGCGTTTGACCTGGATGCCTTCATGGCCGAGATGGACGCGCTGTACCAGCGGGGTGCGCGCAACTTTAAATTTGTCGATCGCACGTTTAATCTGAAGGTTGATTTTTCGGTGCGGATATTGCGGTTTTTTTTAGACCGCATGCAGGCTGATGCACCGGATTTGTTCATCCATTTTGAAGTTGTGCCCGACAGTTTGCATGACCGATTGAAAGAACTCATAGCCCAGTTCTCCGCCGGCACGTTGCAATTTGAAGTCGGTATTCAAAGCTTTAACCCGGAGGTGCAGCAACGCATCTCGCGCAAACAAGACAACATCAAAACTGCAGACAACCTGCGCTGGCTGGTCACGCAGAGCCGCGCTCATGTACATGCCGATCTAATTTTTGGTTTGCCGGGTGAAACGCTGGAAAGCTTTGCGGAAGGGTTTGACAAGCTCTACGGTCTGGCGCCGCATGAAATTCAATTCGGCATTTTGAAGCGCCTGCGCGGCACGCCTATTACGCGCCACACGGCCGGCTACGCAATGGTGTACGAACCGCAAACGCCGTACACGATTTTGCAAAACTCCACCGTTGATTTCAGCACCATGCAGCGTATCAAACGCTTTGCGCGCTATTGGGATATGGTGGTGAATTCAGGGCGGTTTTCTGCTTCTTTGAAACTGCTGCTTGCGCCAGGCTCGGCGTTCAATCATTTCCTGAACTTCAGCGACTGGCTGTGGCAAAGCACAAACAAGACGCATGAGTTTGCCTATGAAAAGCTGGTGGATTTGATGCAGGCGTATTTGACGTTGGCAAGAGGTTTGTCGCATGGTGAAGTTCATGCTGTACTGCTGGCTGACTACCTGGCCAGCGGTGCCCGCGGGCGGCCGCAGTGCCTGGCGGGTGCATTGGCGCACAACGCGGCAAATTCAAAAGCTGTCCTTAGTCAGCGCACCCAGCGCAATGAGCGCCAGGCCAGGCACATCTCGCTAAAAATCGAAGCCTAGCAGCCTGTTGGACTTAAGAATCGTCGGCTGCAAATCGACCGCAGCGGTCTATTTTTCGCCGTAAATTTTTTTCTCGCCATTCCACATAAAGTCAGTTGCCAGGCTGTTATTTTTAATATAAATCGAATTTTCTCCATATTTTACGGACGATAACAGCTACATAATTAATAGCGCTATATTCTCAGGCGTAGGTAACCCACCCTGCATATTCAGGCGCATCCAGATGCGGCAGGGTGTTGTAAGTCACCAGCATGTGGCGCTTGGGGGTAAAGGCGAACTCGGTGACAGATGCGTTGCGAATCCGCAGATTTAGCTCAATCGTGGCCTCGGGGCTGCAACCCAGTATTTGCCCCACGGCGGTTGAAATCGGCCCACCACTGGAGACCAGCAATACATTTCCATCATGGGTTTGTCGCACATGGTCAAGTGCGCTTGTCACACCGAGTACAAAGTCGTTGTAGCTAGGCATGCCTTGTGGGCTGACCGCGCCATTCATCCATTGCCTCAACCCGTCTTTGAGCAGCCGAAAGTGGTGACGATACTGCTCCGGCGTGGTGGGCTTTTCAAGCTTGCCGTTATGCACAGTGGCTATCACTGCGTGGCTGTCGTATTCATTCAAGCCTGGCCACTGGAGAGGTTCAATCGGTTGCTCCAAACCCTGGCAAATACCTTTAAAGGTGCTGATTTGCCGCTGCAAGGTGCCTGTCAGGGCTGCATCAAAGGTGATACCTTTGGTTTTGAAATACTCGCCCAAACGGGTTGCCTGCTGCATGCCCAGCGGGCTCAACACGTCGTAATCATCAGCGCCAAACGAAGCCTGGCCGTGGCGGACCAAATATAAAGTTCCCATAAGTCTATTGTGGGGCGACTCGTGTCAAGGCTTTATCGCTTCATGTCGCCTAGGTGTCGCAAACCAGATTTAGGCAAGTAACTGGAGGTCTGGTTCAATAAATCCGTCGAGAAGCTGCTATTTATGACATAGCTGCTAAAGCCCATTTGACTGAAGCGTGATCAGGCCGCGCGGCGTGCGTAAAGTGGCGGTCAGGTGCGCTTTGCCGCGTAGGATCGACACGCCCTGCAAATTAATCGCAGCGTACGCCGCGTGGAGTTGATCGGTATCCGGCTGGGTTGCTGTCAGCGATTGCAGCGTCACGCCAGAAGCCGCCATGTGCTGCGTGGGGTGAACATCGCCCCACTCAATCAGCGTGGGCAGCGTGCCACACATCAGGCGTTGGCCGTCGGCGCGCACGGTGATCTGCCACGACAGCAAGCCGTTCGCAGTCATGCGCGAGGCGGCAATCAATTCACCCCGGTCGATACCTTGCCTGGCCAATGCATCGATAGCGGGCTTGGCGTGCGGCGTGCTGGCAACAAAATGAATCAGTTGTGGCCCGCTTTGCTTCAAACTTAGCTGTACGTTTTCGTTGTCGAGATCAAACCAGCGTTTTTCGCACTGAAGTCGACTGCAAGCAGCTCCTGAATGAATAGCAATTATTTCAAGGTAAGCCGCTGGGTATTGCGCTGTGGCAATTGAGAAAAGCCGGTTGTGCGTCCCCATCAGCGGGTGCTCCCCGCCTGGGCCCGGCGTGATGCCCAATGTGCTTTCGCACCAGGCGACGCCGTCTTCCAGCGTGCTTGCCGCTATGACCAAGTGGTCAACCTGAGACATCACAGCTTGAGCTCCCCGTTAATACAAGTGACGGACTGCCCGCCCACCCATACCTGGCCCCGGACATCACGCTCTAAATAAACTTGTCCCGCGCGGCCCATGCACAGCCCTTGCGAGGCGTTGTAGTGCTCAGGCATGAAGCCATCGGCCATCAGCCATTGGGCCAGGCTGGCGTTCAGGCTGCCAGTTACCGGGTCTTCGTTGATACCCATGCAGGCGGCAAAGGCACGTACTTCAAGGTCTGCTTCAAGGTTTACGTCAAGCTCATCTGCAGTTGATTTGGTTTGTGTGAAGGCTTGGGCTTCACGGTTGGCTCTGGCAATCAGCGGTGTATTTTGTATTGAGGGCGATGTGTAAATACCCGCTACCCCGACTTTGATGCCTAATTTGGTCAGCGCCTGGTGGTCTGGCTGCAATTGCAAAACGGTCTCGGGGCTATCTAGCAGCAAGCCCAGCCAAACCGGGCCGTTGTCGAGCAACTGCGCAGCGGTGATTTGCGCGGCTGTGATGCCGAGTGCGCTGGCGACTTGCGCCAGCACCACCGGGCTGGGCGCAGAACGCAGCAAGCCCGGGGCTGCAAACGCCAATTGGGCCAGGCCTGCGGCACTGGCATCACGCCGAATATTGACCAGGCCTTTGGCGCATTCCTGGACGATAAAGTCTTTGCGCTTTGGCTGCTCACCCGCCTCCAGCCAGGCGTGGCAACTGCCCAGCGTGGGGTGGCCCGCAAAAGGCAACTCGCCGCCTGGCGTGAAGATGCGCAGGCGGTAGTCGGCTGTGCTTTGCGTAGGCGGCAATACAAACGTTGTTTCTGACAGGTTTGTCCAGCGGGCAAAGCGCTGCATGCTTGCATCGTCAAGGCCATTGCCATCAAGTACGACGGCCAGCGGATTGCCGAAGTAGGGCGTGGCGGTGAAAACATCGATTTGTTTGAAGGGGCGATGTTTCATAGCATCTCCTTTGGGCTGGTTAACGAACAGGGCACGACTATAGCGCTGAGATGTTCACCCTGTACGATGTCGAAAAACACCAGGGGAGGACGTGCAGGTGGTGGGTGTCTCAGTGACAGCGCAGGTGAACGCCGGTGCGGATGCGGGCGCTGCAGACACGGCCGTCGCGCTCGGCGGCACGGGTGGGGCGACTGTGCCGCCGGTCAAACCCACACCGTGCTCACCATCGCACTATCTTTGGGCGGCACTGATTGCCCGTATCTACGAAGTGTTCCCGCTGATCTGCCCCAACTGCGGGGGCCAGATGCGCATCATTGCGTTCATCACCTTCAGTGCCGACATTCAGAAGATTCTGGAGCACATCGGGGTGAAGCCCGAAGCCCCGCGCATCACGCCGGCACGCGGGCCGCCGCTATGGGAAGGTGAGGGTGCGCAGGATGTGGGTGAGGGTGTGGAGGCTGAGCCGGACTGGGATGCCGTAAGCCAATCACTACCCGATTACCCTGACGATCAGCGCACTGCTTGGTGAACCTCACAAGTGCGGCGGCAACCGGCTGCCGGGGTGGGGCTGTGCCCGTGGAGCGCCTTTTGGGCTCTTTGTTGCGACGGCGGCGTGAATTGCTGGCAGATCAGACTGGTGACTGTGGATGGGCGTACTTTTTGAGGTCGGTTTTTTGGTGGATACTCGGGCTTGTGCGGTTGAAATGCCTATCCTTGAGGTACCACCATGACGGTGCCCAATATGGGGGCGCGGCCTTTTGCAATCTCTTCGTGAGCGAAGACGTGGGGCTGGACTTGCAATTTGCGCCCACCGGCCACCGAACCCCGCTTGCCAGGGGCACGGTGGTCATTTTCGATACCGGCCAGCCTCATGCCGTCATTGACCGACGCGGCAACGACTTCAATGTGGCCGATTTTCCGCCTGACCGGGATTGCACCCAGGTTTTCCTGACCTGGGAGCTGCCCATCGAGCATGTCGATGTTGGGCCGGCAATGCGGATCGAGTTTGACGTTGA
>JAYVPR010000271.1:0-6287 GCA_043757245.1 Polaromonas sp.
GCGCCAGAACGTCGTCATTTACACGGGTGAGCTGGATTCGCTCAAGCGCTTTAAAGACGACGCGAAAGAAGTCAAAGAGAGCTTTGAGTGCGGCTTGAACATCAAGAACTACAACGACATTGAAGTCGGTGACGTGCTGGAGTTCTTTGAGATTCGTGAAGTCGCCAGGACGCTGGAAGCCGCTTAACTGATTCGACGTCAATTCAAATGCGTAAAAAATCAAACACCCCAAACCGCGGCTTTCGCGTTGCCGATCAGATTCAGCGAGATCTGACGGACCTGATCGCCCGCGAACTCAAAGACCCAAGGGTTGGGATGGTGACGATTCAGGCAGTTGAGGTGACGGCTGATTACGCGCATGCGAAAGTGTTTTTCAGCGTGCTGATGGGAGACGCTGCCAAGTGCGAGGAAGCACTAAATCAGGCGGCTGGCTTTTTGCGCAACGGCTTGTTCAAACGACTGATGACGCATACTGTGCCGACTTTGCATTTTCACTTTGACCGCACGACCGAGCGCGCGGCTGATATGAACGCCTTGATCGCCAAGGCTGTTTCCTCTCGCGCTCAAGAGGACTAAGCCATGACGCAACTCCGCACAAAGGTGCAGAGGCGCCCTGTGCATGGGGTGTTGCTGCTCGACAAACCACTTGGACTTTCAAGTAATCAGGCTTTGCAAAAAGCCAAGTGGTTACTACGCGCCGACAAGGCAGGCCACACAGGAACCCTGGACCCACTTGCTACCGGCGTGCTGCCGCTGTGCTTTGGCGCGGCCACCAAGTTCAGCCAGATTCAGCTGGATGCCGATAAAACCTATGAAGCCGTATTGTTGCTGGGTTTGAAAACAACCACAGGCGATGCGGAGGGTGACGTGATTGAAACCCGGCCTGTGCCTGAAATTACGCCCGAGTTGCTTGAAAAGCTCACCGTGCAGTTCACCGGCCCTATCGCGCAAATTCCGCCCATGTATTCAGCGCTTAAAAAAGACGGCAGAGCGCTGTACGAATACGCGCGCAAGGGCGAAGTAGTCGATCGCGAAGCCCGTCACATCACGATTTACCAGATAAATATGACTGTAGCCCAAGATATACGGGCGCAAGCAGCTATTAAAATAATAGTAAAGTGCAGCAAAGGCACGTACATCCGCACGTTGGGCGAAGACATTGGCGAGGCCATTGGTTGCGGTGCGCATTTGGGTTCACTGCGCCGGATTGAAACAGGCGGTTTTACGGCTGGCCAGTGCATCAGTCTGCCAGAGCTTGAAGCCATGGATGAAGCGGGTCGCGATGCGCGCCTGCTACCGCCGCAGTCGCTGGTGGCCAGTTACCCGTCTGTCACATTGGATGCTGACAATGCAGGGCGTTCCTTGAGCGGCCTGCGCCGCCGGGGCACGCCCGGTCAGTGGGGCAAAGACGCTCCGCTGGTGCAGGTTTACGGTTCAGACCCGATTGCGTTTTTAGGGTCGGGGCACGTCACTGCTGACGAATTGATTCCCCAGCGCTTGCTGTCACCCATTGAAGTGCGAGATATTTTGCATGCAGCACATTAATTTCGTTCTCACCATTTTTTAAGTTTAAGTTTTAAAGTTTAGTTTTTAGAAAGTCCATCATGAGCATCAAGCAAATCCGCAACATCGCCATCATCGCCCACGTTGACCACGGCAAAACCACCATGGTCGACCAGCTGCTGCGCCAGTCTGGCACATTTGCCGAGCACGAAAAGGTCGTTGACACCGTGATGGACAACAACGCGATTGAAAAAGAGCGCGGCATTACCATTCTGGCTAAAAACTGCGCCGTGACCTGGGAAGGTACGCACATTAACATCGTTGACACCCCCGGCCACGCCGATTTTGGCGGCGAAGTTGAACGGGCGTTGAGCATGGTTGACGGCGTGGTGCTGTTGATTGATGCGCAAGAAGGCCCGATGCCACAAACCCGTTTTGTGACGAAGAAAGCTTTGGCCTTGGGCCTCAAGCCAATTCTGGTCGTCAACAAAGTTGACAAGCCCGGCGCGCGCCCTGATTACGTTGTTAACGCCGCGTTTGATTTGTTCGACAAGCTCGGCGCCACCGATGAGCAGCTTGATTTCCCGGTCGTGTACGCCTCCGGTATCAACGGCTGGTCTTCCTTGGTAGAAGGCCCGCCCAACGAGCAGTGGGGTCCTGACATGTCGGCTCTGTTCAATACCATTCTGAAGCACGTCCCCGCACAAAAGGGTGACCCTGATGCGCCGCTGCAACTGCAGATTTCTGCACTCGACTTTTCAACTTTTGTGGGCCGTATCGGCGTAGGCCGGATCAGTCAGGGCACGATCAAGCCGATGATGGACGTGGTCGTGATGGAAGGCCCGGATGGCAAGGCTGTCAAAGGCCGTGTTAATCAGGTGCTGACTTTCCAGGGCCTGGAGCGTGTGCAGGCGACTGAGGCTGGCCCTGGCGAAATTGTGCTGATCAACGGCATTGAGGGCGTGGGCATTGGCGTGACGATTACCGACCCGACAACGCCCATGCCGCTGCCCATGTTGAAAGTCGATGAGCCGACGTTGACGATGAATTTTTGCGTTAACACCAGCCCGCTGGCGGGCCGCGAAGGCAAATACGTTACCAGCCGCCAGATTTGGGATCGCCTGCAAAAAGAACTGCAACACAACGTCGCGCTGCGCGTCAGCGAGACCGATGAAGAAGGTATTTTTGAAGTCATGGGTCGGGGCGAACTGCACTTGACCATTCTTTTGGAAAACATGCGCCGCGAAGGCTTTGAGTTGGCCGTTAGCAAGCCGCGCGTGGTGATGAAAGAGGTCAACGGTGAAAAGCATGAGCCAATTGAGCTGGTCACCGCTGACATCGAAGAAGGCCACCAAGGCGGCGTGATGCAAGCCCTGGGCGAGCGAAAGGGCGACTTGGTCAACATGGAATCCGACGGCCGCGGCCGCGTGCGCCTTGAATATCGCATCCCGGCCCGTGGCCTGATCGGCTTCACCAACGAGTTTTTGAACCTGACACGCGGCTCTGGCCTGATTGCCAACATATTTGACTGCTACGAAGCGCACCGTGGCGACATTGGTGGCCGTAAAAACGGCGTCCTGATTTCCATGGACGCAGGCGAAATCTTCACCTACGCGCTTGGTAAGCTGGACGACCGTGGCCGTATGTTTGTGAAGGCGAATGACCCGGTATACGAAGGCATGATCGTTGGTATTCATAGCCGTGACAACGATCTGGTAGTGAACGCCACCCGCACCAAGCAGCTCACCAATTTCCGTGTGTCCGGTAAAGAAGATGCCATCAAAATCACCCCGCCGATCGAGCTGACGCTGGAATACGGGGTAGAGTTTATTGAAGAAGACGAACTGGTGGAAATCACCCCCAAATCAGTGCGCCTGCGCAAGCGGCACCTGACAGAGAGCGAACGCAAGCGGGCAGGAAGGTGAGCCCTCACGGTGAATACGACCCTCACGGTCGCTCACTGCGTGTAGCTTACTGCCCCCCGAGGGGGCAGCTGCGCCTGTAGCCCGGCAAAGCCGATCTGCGGCCCCTGTTTGACGGGACGCGTTGCCGTCATCACTTTTTTGACTTTAAGTCTCATGAAACTTACACACTCCAAGGCCGTTGCCCTGATGGTTGCAGTAGCCCTGATGTGGTCCACCGCGGGCGTGGTCACGCGGTACCTTGAATCGGCCCGCAGCTTTGAAGTGACTTTTTGGCGCAGCTTTTTCACGGTATTGTCGTTGTTGGTGATCTTGCCCTTATTTCAAGGACGGGCAGTTTTTTCGCGGATTTTTCAGGGCGGCAAATCGCTTTGGCTTTCTGGCTTGTGCTGGAGCGTTATGTTTACCGCTTTCATGGTGGCACTGACGCTCACGACGGTTGCCAACGTGCTGGTCACCATGGCTTTGGGGCCTTTGTTGACGGCACTGATGGCGCGCATTTTTACCAGTTACCGCATTCCTGCCCGCACTTGGCTGTCGATTGGATTGGCGGGCGTGGGTATTGTCTGGATGTACGGCGGACAGGCGGACTTGTCGGCCCAGCTGACTGGAACACTGGTAGCGCTGCTGGTACCCATAGCAGCGGCCTGCAACTGGACGGTGGTGCAGCACAGCCAGACCTATGGGCAAAAAATTGGCCTTGTACCTGCGGTGCTGTTAGGCGCTCTGATCTCGTGCGTGGTGACATTGCCGCTGGCTTGGCCCTTGGCTGCGACGCCGCATGACATCGGCTTGTTGGGCTTGCTGGGTTTGACGCAATTGGCTATTCCCTGTGCACTGTCGGTGTGGTGCGCAACGGTGCTCAAAGCACCTGAAATCTCGTTACTGGCGCTGCTGGAGATAGTTTTTGGTATTTTGCTGGCTTGGGTCGGTGCGGGCGAAGTGCCTGGCAGCAGCGTGTTGTACGGGGGGGCGCTGGTGATAAGCGCACTGGTGATCAATGAGCTGATGGCTTGGAAACAAAAAGTATGACGACAGATATTTTGGCAAATGAGATTTTGGTACAGCGGCGTGGCAACGCTGGGCTCATCACGCTCAACCGCCCCAAAGCGCTGAATGCGCTGAGCCTGCAAATGGTGCGGGACATCACCGCTGCCTTGATAGAGTGGCGCGATGACCCGGGCGTGGCAATGGTGGGGATTCGTGGCAGCAACAAGGTAGGCAAGCCGGGAACGCCAGAGGCGCTATTTGGTGGCTTTTGCGCTGGCGGTGATATTCGGTTTTTCCATACCGCTGCGCTGGCTGGGGATAAGGCATTAGATGATTTTTTCACCGAAGAATACACGCTCAACCACCTAATTCACAACTACCCCAAGCCGTATATTGCCTTCCTGGACGGCGTGGTGATGGGCGGAGGCATGGGGCTGAGCCAGGGTGCAGAGTTGAGAATCGTCACCGAGCACACCAAGATGGCGATGCCTGAAACCAGCATCGGTTTGTTCCCCGACGTAGGGGGTGGCTACTTTTTAAGCCGCTGCCCCGGCCATGTCGGTGAGTACCTGGCGCTGACAGGTGAGGTCTTTGGCGCTGATGAGGCGATTGACTATGGCCTAGCCGACATCAAAGTCGAAGCGGCCAGCTTGCCTGTGTTGTGGGACGCGCTTGGGGTGGCCTCATTCAATGATTGGTATGCTACTTATTTAGGAGCTGATCGCGCCCGTAAAAAGGGTGTTACAGCCCTAAAATATCCTACCGTCGATGCTCATTTCAGTCTTTTACGCGTTAAACATATCGTTGACAGCCTGGAAAAGGCTAAAGACGACGTATGGGCTAAAAAAACCGCCGCAGTGCTTCGCAAACGCTCCCCGTTGATGCTGCACGTCACGCTGGAGCAGATCCGAAAAGCACGCGGTATGAGCCTGGCTGATGACCTGCGGATGGAGCGCGACATGGTGCATCACTGCTTCCATTTGCGACCCGATGCCGCGAGTGAAACCGTCGAAGGCATACGCGCGCTGGCAGTGGACAAGGACTATGCGCCTAAGTGGAATCCAGCCCGGATTGAGGACGTCAAGCCCGGTATGGCCGATGCGTTTTTTGTCAGCCCTTGGGCAGCGAGCGCTCATCCGCTTTGCAGCCTCGCCTGAACCTTAGAGCCCGTTCAGAAATAACTCGCACATTTGACTCGCCAGCTTCGGGCGCGCTGCGTTGTTGCGAATCGCCGAATCCGACGGCCAAATGCACAACTTATTCCTGAACGGACCCTCAGTGGTTTCTTGACTTCATGGCGCGTTCCACTTCGCGCTTGCCTTCACGGTCTTTGATGGTGTCGCGCTTGTCGTGCTCGCCTTTGCCCTTGGCAAGGCCAATTTCGCACTTCACCTTGCCCGCCTTCCAGTGCATGTTCAGTGGCACCAGCGTGAAGCCCTTTTGTTCGACCTTGCCCATTAGCCGCTTGATCTCGGCCTTGTGCATCAACAGCTTTTTGGTGCGCACCTTGTCAGGCGTGACGTGGGTGGATGCCGTGCCCAGCGGGTTGATCTGGCAGCCGATGATGAAGACCTCGCCATTGCGAATCACCACATAACCGTCGGTCAGCTGTACTTTGCCTTCGCGCACCGACTTGACTTCCCAGCCTTCCAGCACCATGCCCGCTTCAAAGCGTTCTTCAATGTGGTAGTTGAACATCGCCTTTTTATTGTCGGCAATGCGCACGGCAGCAGCTGCAGCTTTGGGCGACACGCTGGTGAGCCGGTTGTTTTTGGATTTGCCTGACGACACGGCGTCGGGCTTTTTGGATGGGATAGATCGGGAAGGGTCTTTGGTGGCCATAGCGTTATGTAGGGTTGTCATCGACCAATA
>JAYVPR010000272.1:0-6267 GCA_043757245.1 Polaromonas sp.
TGAAACCATTGAAGACTTACGCAACGCCGCACCCATCATGCGCGATTTCTACGCCCTGCCTGGCATCGCGCAGCTGGTCAAACGCAGCGGGGCTGAGCAAGACATCATGCTTGGCTATTCAGACAGCAACAAAGACGGTGGCATTTTTACCAGCAACTGGGAGCTGTACCGCGCCGAAATTGCGCTGGTGGAATTGTTTGACGAGCTAGCCGCTGCACATAACATCAAATTGCGAATGTTTCACGGCCGTGGCGGCACGGTAGGCCGTGGCGGTGGCCCCAGCTACCAGGCCATATTGGCGCAACCTCCGGGCACGGTGCGCGGGCAAATTCGTTTGACCGAGCAAGGCGAAGTGATTGGCTCCAAATACGCCAATCCCGAAATCGGCAGGCGTAATTTGGAAACACTGGTCGCCGCTACGCTAGAGGCCACTCTGCTGCAACCCACCAAGCCAGCCACCAAAGCTTTCTTGCAAGCCGCCGCAGTACTGTCATCCAGCAGCATGGCCGCCTATCGTGCGCTGGTGTACGAGACACCCGGTTTTACCGATTACTTTTTCAGCGCCACACCGATACGCGAGATTGCAGAACTCAACATCGGATCCCGTCCAGCTTCAAGAAAAGCCAATCAAAAAATAGAAGACCTGCGCGCTATTCCCTGGGGCTTCAGCTGGGGCCAATGCCGCCTGACGCTGCCCGGTTGGTATGGTTTTGGCTCAGCGGTCGAGAACATGTTGGCTGACGGCGGTACACCTGCCAAAAGAAAAGAAGCCACCCAACTGCTACAAAAAATGGTCAAGGAATGGCCGTTTTTTAGAACGCTTTTAAGCAATATGGACATGGTGCTGGCCAAAAGCGATTTGGCACTGGCATCACGCTATTCAGAACTGGTGACGGACGCCAAACTGCGCAAAAAGATTTTCAGCGCCATAGAAGCCGAATGGCATCGCACGATCAACGCGCTGGCACTCATCACTGGTGAGAAGCACTTGCTGGCAGGCAACGCGTCCCTGCAACGCTCCATCCGCCACCGCTTCCCGTATATTGACCCCTTGCACCACCTGCAAGTAGAACTGATACGCCGCTACCGAGCGGGCCAAGCCGACGAGCGCGTGCAACGCGGGATTCATATTTCGATCAATGGCATTGCGGCTGGGTTGCGCAACACGGGATGAGTGTCATGAACTCAAAACGAGCTTTTCGGGCTTTTTTGGGCTTAAAGCAGCCCAAGTTACGCTTGAAATGATGCTTCAACCCCTAAAAAAACATCGTTTTCAGGTAGCTAAATTGCCTGTAGCCGAATAAATATGCGCGCAACCAGCTCCTGAAAACATAGCACAAAACACGCCGTTTGGCCACTACGTCTGGCGCTGCCAAGCCCCCGTCCTACATCAAATAAGGCGCTGTCTGATGCATGAACCAAGGGTATGTGCGTAGGATGACTTCAAGGCTGAAGCGTACGACTTGTGACTGACAGTTAACCGCGAAGTTGCCGACCTTGACGCATTCGGAGCAGCCCATGACGACCCTGACAACCCCAACGACAATTATTTACCGGTCGGCAGATTTTGTATCAACCGACACTGCTGCTCTGGCCTCTCACATGGATCGCTGCGCTAGCAAGCGTGGCCGGTTTTTTAGTTTGCATGCGGCGCTTGAATTGGCGCATTCGGTGGTGTTCAGCCGCATGGTGACTGCTGCTGTACTGGCAGTGGTTGTACTGGCAGTGGTTGGCATCGTTTGAGGATGTGAAAACTGATGCATTTGACAGGCTGGAAACTTTAAGCCTCTACGCCAGAAAAATACTCACCAGCAACCCCGGTGGGCCAGAACCGCTGATAAGCGCCGAGCTGTTTGGAACGCAGCGGTTTGAAGAGCATGGCCGAAGCTTGGCGCAGGCGCAAACGGTACGAACCAGCAAAAGCTGGGGTGAGAGCCTGTCGTTCTTCCCGCGCGTACAAGACAACATAGCGGCGCTCAGGCAAGCTTACGACTACATTGCCACCCTCTCGCAAAGCGGCCAATATGTAACGCCCGCGGCCGAGTGGCTGCTCGATAATTTCCATCTGGTAGAAGCGCAACTCCAGCAAATCCATGAGGGTTTGCCGCGCCGCTATTACTCTGACCTGCCCAAGCTGACGGGCAAGCCGCTGGAAGGATTACCTCGCGTCTATGGCATTGCCTGGGCCTACGTTGCACACACAGACAGTGTGCTGGACCCAGCGTTATTCACGGCCTTTTTACACGCTTACCAAGAAGTGAACCAACTCAGCCTGGGTGAGCTGTGGGCGCTACCCACCACACTGCGAGTTGTATTACTTGAAAACCTGCGCCGTGTGGCTGATCACATTGCTGAAGGTAAAGCCACACGCGAAGCGGCCCACGCGGTGTGGGACACCCAGGGCAGCTTGTCTGAGAACGACTTGAACGAACTGCTCAGTAGCATGCGCAGTCGCGGCCGGGAGTGCGGATTTTTAACCCAGCTGTGGCAGCGAATACCTGACCACACCAGCGACGCAAATGCCATGCTGGTGTACTGGATCAATCTGCATTGCGTCAATGGATTGAGCCTGATTGCAGACAACCAGGCGGCGCAAGCATCGACCAACCTGACAATCAGTAACATCATCAACAGTCTGCGCCTGATAGGCCAGGTCGACTGGTGCGAGCTGATTGAGCCAGTCAGCAGAGCGCTACAGGTGTTGCAACAATTGCCCAGCTTTGGGCTGGAAAGTGAAGGCACCCGCCAGCAAATCACGCAGGCGATGGAAAAAGTAGCTCGTGATACCGGGCAAACCGAGCTGGCGGTCGCTGAGTCGGTGGTGAGCAGAGCACAGCGCAACTTAAAAACCAAAACCAGCAATGGCGAAGACACCGCCGCCTATCACTTGATAGGGCCGGGACGTGACGCTTTGCTTGAAGTCATGATGCCCGATAGGCTGGCCAAGGCTAAAAGCATTCACTTGAACGTCACTCCAGCTTGGCGCTTGCCCATTTATCTGCTGGCGCTTTTGCTAGGAACAGTCGCCCTGCTGGCACTGACAAACCGACCTTTACACAATTTAGCGGATTGGCGCTGGGCAAATTGGGTGGCATTGGCCTTGATAGCGTGGCCTGCATCAGAAGCCGTGGCGGCAGTCATTCACCGCGTGATTGCCGAGTTAACCCGCATCAGACCCATGCCCCGACTGGACTTTGCCAATGGGATTCCACCAGAGCACCGCGTGCTGGTGGTGATACCGTGCATGTTGACCTCTACCGCTTCAATAAAGGGCTTGGCCGAGCGGCTGCGCTTGCATTGGCTGGCCAGCCTGGAGAGCAACGCCCAGTTTGCGCTGCTGTCTGATTGGGCTGACGCCGACCAGGCCAGCACCCCCGCAGACAACGCCTTGCTCAAAGAAGCGCTTTCGCAAACTACTGCACTGAATACCGAATATCCACCAGAGACAGGTCAAGCGCCGCGCTTTTTAGTCATCCACCGGGGACGCAAATGGTGCAGCACCGAGGGTAAGTGGATAGGCTGGGAGCGCAAACGCGGCAAGCTGGAAGCGCTGGTGCGACTGATTGCTACCGCAGAGTTAAAGGCAATGCCTGGCCTGCAAAGCGAAGGAGAGTTTTACTTTGCAGACGGCATGCACTTGGCCAGCGGCATTCAATACATCGTGACGCTGGACAGCGACACCGGCCTGCCAGCCACTGCGTTGCGCGAGCTGGTTTCGATTGCCGCACACCCGCTGAACACACCGCACATTGACCTAGCCAGCAGGCGCGTGACACGTGGCTACGGCATTTTGCAGCCCCGCGTGATCACGCCGCTGCCACAGGCTGAAGAACGCTCTGCCTTTCACGCCCTGTTTGCAGGCCAATGCGGTATCGACCCGTACAGTAATGGCTCGTCTAATCTGTACCAGGATTTGTTTGGCCTGGGCTCGTTTACTGGAAAGGGACTGCTGAACGTCAGGGCACTGCATGCCGTACTGGACCAGCGTTTTGCCGATGAATCAGTGCTCAGCCATGACTTGCTCGAAGGCAGCATCAGCCGCTGCGCTTATCTGAGCGATGTGGTGCTGGTAGAAGACCACCCGCACCATGCAGGTGTCGACGATTCGCGCCAGCACCGTTGGGCGCGTGGCGACTGGCAACTGCTGCCGCTGATGCTACGCGCTACCCATTACGGCATTGACAGCCTGGGGCTTTGGAAGATGTTTGACAACCTGCGCCGCTCGCTGGTAGTTCCTGCATCAATGATTCTCTTGACGTGGGTTGTTTTTACCGCTGCGATGCCTCTGTCAAAAGCGCTTTCCATGGTGCTGGCTGCCTGCCTGGTTGGGCCATTGCTGGGTGCGTTAGCGGATCTGATACCAAGCAGGCGCGGCATTGTGCTGCGGCATTTCTTTCATGTGGGCATGGCTGCGTTGTGGCGTTCGTTTGGCGCGGCGGCGTGGCAATTCACCCAGTTGTTTTATAAATCAGGTTTGCTGCTCGATGCGATTGCCAGTGCGCTATGGCGCATGGGCATCAGCCGCAAACATTTGTTGCAATGGACAACCGCCGCACAGGCGCAAGCCGCTGCCAAATACACGCTAAACACGTTCGTGCGCAAACAGGCGCTGACGTCGGTGGTCTGCATTGCCCTTGGCGTGCTGGCGCTGCTCTACAGCCCACACCCACTGTATGGAGCTGCGCTGTTTGCGCTATGGGCATTAAGTCCTGTCTTTGCGTGGCGGGTCAGCCTACCAAAACGCCAGGCCAAAACGCTAAGGCTTGATGTGGAGGAGAGGGCGTATTTAATGGGTATCGCGCGTGACACCTGGCGCTTTTTTGAACACTGCATCACCCCGCTCGACAACCACTTGCCGCCGGACAACCTGCAGGTCGATACCGAGCCTACTTTGGCCCACCGCACATCACCCACCAATATCGGCCTGTACCTACTGGCGGTAACTTGCGCGCGGCAGTTTGGCTGGATCAGTACCAAAGACGTGGTGACGCGTTTGCAAGCGACACTCAGCACGCTTGACAGGTTGCCCAAGCACGACGGTCATTTGTACAACTGGTACCAAACCGAAACGCTGGAAATATTGCAGCCAGCCTATGTGTCCACCGTTGACAGCGGCAACCTGGCCGGGCATTTGCTGGCTACCAGCGGTGCTTGCAACAGCCTGGCACGCAAGGCTGACAGCACCGCGATTGAAAAGCAGCAGCTGGAGAACATCGCCGCGCACTGCATTCGCCTATGCATGGCGATGGATTTCAGTGGCCTGTACAGCCCCAAGCGGCATTTGTTTCACATCGGCCTGCGGGTGCACGATCGTGTGCTCGATGCCAGCTACTACGACTTGCTGGCGTCTGAGTCACGGCTGGCAAGTTTTGTGGCGATTGCCAAGGGCGATGTGCCGCGCCGCCACTGGATGGCTCTGGGTCGCGCGTTTTTATCCAGCGGCGTGACACCGGGACTCAAGTCGTGGTCAGGCTCCATGTTTGAATACCTGATGCCTTCGCTGGTGATGCAAGAGCCCGAGCAAGGCCTGCTGCATTCGTCCAGCCTGGCGGGTGTACAGGAGCAGCAAATTTTCGGACGTGCGCAGGGCCTGCCGTGGGGCGTGTCTGAATCGGCCTACTTAGCGCAAGACCATTCGCTGGCCTACCAATATTCGCCTTTCGGTGTGCCGCGCCTTGCGCTGCGCCGTACGCCGGCTAGCGACAGGGTGATAGCGCCATATGCTGCCATTCTGGCTACCATGTTGATGCCTAAGCAAGCCATTGCCAACCTGCGTCGCATGGAGTTGCTGGGCAGCAGGGGGGAGTACGGATTTATGGACGCGATTGACTTTACGGCAGCGCGCCAACCGCGTGCTGAAAAATTCAGTGTCGTCAAAAACTACATGGCTCACCACCAGGGCATGGCACTGGTAGCGCTGTGCAATGTGCTGTGCGGCCTGGCGCCACAGCGCTGGTTTGCGCAAACGCCGCTGGTGGCTGCGTACGAGATGCTGCTGCACGAACGTTGCCCTCGGCAAATCATCAGCAGCGCCAACCCGCGCAGCGCAACAGTTCATGACGAAAGTGTGCCCAGCAGCGCTTTTCAGTCGCGCAGCATCAACCCCACTACTAGCCAGTGGCAGCCCACACACCTGCTGTCAAACGGCCGCTACAGCGTGGCGTTGCGTCCTAACGGTGCAGGCTTTAGTCGGTGGCAGCAAGGCCAGACACGCATCAACATCAGCCGCTGGCGTGATGATTTGCTGCGTGACGAGTACGGCAGTTT
>JAYVPR010000273.1:0-6212 GCA_043757245.1 Polaromonas sp.
TCATCGCGAATTTCAAGCGGCTTACCCCCTGCAATCAATCGCCCGCGCGCAAGCACAATCAGACGGTCTGCATAGGCAAAAACCACATCCATGCTGTGCTCGGTAAACAGCACTGCCATGTTGCGCTCAGTGACCAGTTGTTTGGTCAATGCCATCAAGTCATTGCGCTCCTTGGGAGCCATGCCAGCGGTAGGTTCGTCCATCAGCAACAGCCTGGGAGCATTGGCCATGGCTATCGCCAGTTCAACCCGCTTCACATCACCATAAGCCAGCACGCTGCAAGGCCTGTCGGCTTGGGGCTTCATGCTGACTTGCTCCAACAGAGCCAACGCCTCATCGCGCCTATAGCTCGCAGCGCGGGTAAAAAATGAATACAGCTTTTTATCGCGCGACAGCAAAGCCATTTGAACGTTCTCAACCACAGTCAAAGATAAAAACGTTTCGGCAATTTGAAAGGTTCGGCTCACACCCAGCCGCCAAATATCGCGCGGCGCAAGACCAAGTAGCTCTTGGCCACCGAGCGTAATGGATCCCACATCGGCCCTCAATTGACCATTGACCAGGTTGAAGGTGGTGGACTTGCCAGCGCCGTTTGGACCTATCAAGGCCAGCAGTTCACCCGCAGCCAGCTCAAAAGTGATACCGTCAACCGCTTTGACGCCGCCAAACGACTTGCCAAGGTGGGTCACTTTGAGCAAGCTCATGCTGGCGTCCGTTTCAACTGATCCTTGCGATCACGCCATTTTTGCAGGTGCTGTTTGATAAAGCCTGCGATGCCTTGGGGGAACAGCAACACCAGTATCAAAATAATCGCGCCCAGCATGGCGCGCCAGTAATCCGTATTACGGGCTACGGTATCGTGCAACCAGGTAAAAGTCACGGCCCCCACAATCGGCCCAGCCAGCGTTTGCAGGCCGCCCAGCAGCACCATGACCAAACCGTCAATCGAACGGCTGACATGCAATGTTTCTGGCGAAATACTGCCTTTTGAAAATGCGTACAACGCGCCCGCCAGCCCCGCAAAAGCACCCGCAATGACAAACGCCGCCCAGTTGATGCGGCGCACGTTGATGCCAATCGCATCAGCGCGCAGCACCGAGTCGCGCGCCGCGCGCATGGCATAGCCAAACGGCGAATGTAAAAACCGGTGCAGTATCAGCACGCCGCTGGCCACCAAAGCCAACGTCAGGTAGTAGTACATCTGTTTGTCGGCCAGCCACTCAGCTGGCCAGACCCCCGTCAGCCCATTGCTGCCGCCCGTGACGGCGTCCCACTGAAAAGCAATCGCCCAGGTAATTTGTGCAAATGCCAATGTCAGCATGGCCAGGTAAACGCCCGACAGGCGCACGCAAAACCAGCCGTATAGAAAAGCACCCAGCGCTGCCAACAGGGGAGCCGCCAGCAGCGCAGCTTCCATCGGCAAGCCCAGCTTGCGCACCATCAGTGCCGCACCGTAAGCACCCAATCCAAAATAAGCCGCATGCCCAAATGAATGCATGCCCGCTGGACCCATGATGAAGTGCAGGCTAACCGCAAACAGTGTGGCTACCATCAAGTCAATCATCAATACAGTCAGGTAGGGGGACTTGGCTGACAGCGAAGGCATCAACACCAGCAGCCCAATAAACGCAATCGTTGCGTAGCGACCCCATACCGTTGGCAGCTTCAATGGATCTTCTGCTTTTGCTGTGTGCCTGCTTGGTGTTTGCGGTCTGCCAAACAAGCCCCAGGGCCGCGCCACCAACACGACGGCCATCACAACGAATTCGACCACCAGCGTCAGCTTGGAAAAAGAAACAGCGACGCCCGCAATTTCGACCAGCCCCAGCCAAATGCAAATCGCCTTGAGCTCGGCGATCAGCAAAGCCGCTACATAAGCCCCAGGAATCGACCCCATACCACCCACCACCACCACGACAAAGGCTGCGCCGATGATGTTCAGGTCCATCTCAAGATTAGCTGGCTCGCGCGGCAACTGTAGCGCACCACCCAAGCCAGCCAACACCGCGCCCAATGCAAACACAGCGGTAAAAAGCCAGGCCTGGTTAACGCCAAGAGCGCTGACCATTTCACGGTCTTGCGTAGCGGCGCGCACGAGCGTGCCCCAGCGGGTTTTGGTCAGCAGCAGCCACAACATACCCAGCACAACAGGGCCTGCGACTATCAAGAAAAGATCGTAAGTAGGGAACTGTCGCCCTAAAATCAAAACAGAGCCCGTCAGGCCGGGCGCTCTAGGGCCGAGTAATTCTTCAGGCCCCCAAAACCACAGCACAGCATCTTTGATCACCAGACCCAAGGCAAACGTGGCAAGCAACTGAAACAACTCGGGGGCTTTGTAGATGCAGCGCAGCAGCAAAATTTCTACCAACGCGCCTAACACGCCAACAGCCAGCGCAGCCAGCAGCAACGATGGCCAGAAGCCAATCGTGCCACCCAAATTGGCGACCAGCGAATAAGCGACATAAATGCCGACCATGAAGAACGAGCCGTGTGCAAAATTGACAATGCGGGTGACGCCAAAAATCAGCGACAAACCCGCAGCCACCAAAAACAGCGACGAAGCACCCGCCAAACCATTCAGCAACTGAACCAGGAGACCAGAAAAACTCATGCTTTGTTGCTTTGCGTGCTACTGGAGGTCAGGTAAAAACTTGGTTTTAGTTTTGTGCGTCAGCCGGGCGCATTTTTTTGACTTCAGCATCGCTTGGCTGCATTTTTGCGCCGTCAACGTAGCGGTAGTCCACCATCACACCTTTTCCGCCTTCGTTTTTGGTGCGGCCCACATACGCACCCATGGTGGACTGGTGATCTTGCGCGCGGTAGGTCACCGGGCCAAATGGCGTGCTCAACTTCAAGCCGCGAAACGCAGCAATCATTTTTTCAGTGTCTGTTGACTTGGCTTTTTTCATGCCTTCAGCCAATGACTTGATGGCCACGTACCCTACGACGGAGCCCAGACGGGGGTGGTCTTTGTACTTGGCTTGATAAGCCAAAAAGAAGGCTTTGTGCTCAGGTGTTTGGATACCGTACCAAGGGTAGCCCGTGACCAGCCAACCGTTGGGGGTTTCTTCTTTGAGTGGGTCAAGGTACTCTGGCTCGCCCGTCAGCAAGCTCACCACTTCACGCCCCTGGAACAAGCCACGTGTATTGCCTTCACGCACAAACTTGGACAAGTCAGCGCCAAACAGCACATTGAATATCGCGTCTGGCTTGGCATCTGCCAGCGCTTGCACCACGCTGCCGGAATCAATGCGGCCAAGTGGCGTGGCCTGCTCTGCCACAAACTCCACATCTGGCTGAGCCGCTTTCAGCAATGTTTTGAAGCTGGCTACTGCCGACTGGCCGTACTCGTAGTTAGGGTAAATGATGGCCCAGCGCTTTTTCTTCATGGCAGCGGCTTCGGGCACCAGCATGGCGGTTTGCATATAGGTGGATGCGCGCAGGCGAAAGGTGTAGCGGTTGCCGTTTTGCCAAACGATTTTGTCGGTCAAAGGCTCAGCCGCGAGAAAGAAAAACTTTTTCTGCTTCGCAAAGTCAGTCAGCGCCAAACCGATGTTGGACAAAAACGAGCCCGTCAGCACATCCACTTTCTCACGCGAAATTAGCTCCTCGGCCGCCCGGACTGCATCACCTGGATTGGCGTTATCGTCGCGAATCACCAGCGCCAACTTTTTACCATTCACACCACCCGCAGCGTTGATTTCTTCCACCGCCAGTTCCATGCCCTTTTTGTAGGGCTCCAAAAATGCAGGCTGCGCTTTGTAGCTGTTGATCTCGCCAATTTTAATGACGCTTTGATTTGAATTTTGCGCCTGGGCGGAAACAGTGACCGCCATTAAAGTAGGTAAAGCTAGCGCCAAGGCCATCGTACTGAGAGTTCTGCGTCGCATTTTCATGAAGTTTCCTGAAGGATTTGGACTAACGTTTAAAAATGAATTGGCGTTGATATTGCATTGATATCGCGTTCACATAACACTGAGCTAATGCTGAGCTAGCGCAAGCCCTCTATGTCTTTGGCCTAACGCGCCTGCAAGCCGCCCATGCGCGCGGAGACAGGCGTACGTCAATCATCTGCAGTCACGCATATTTTGTTGGGCAAGCAGTCATCGTTAAAAAGCTTTCTGGAACTAGTTGCATCACAGCGTCAATCATCACGCTATGATTTTGACAGACCAACACGGACGAAGAAAAAATTCTTTGGCGCCCAAGGTTAATGCACACGCCAGCCCGCCACCACGGCACGCTAAAGCACTATCGGTCGCAATGAGCATGCGGCCATCACCACCACCAGTCGCGCATCCCAGTGTGATGCCTTTTTGAAACTGCCCTGAGCTAAATGACGCAAGATTTACTTGACAAATATATTTTAAGCTTAAACAATTCAAGGATTGATTAATAGGTGAAGGGTAACAGCGTCATGCGTATTGTTTGTTTAGGCGGCGGCCCTGCAGGTTTGTACTTTGCATTGCTGATGAAACTGCAAACCCCTGCGCATGTCGTCACGGTAGTTGAGCGCAACCGCCCGTTTGACACCTTTGGCTGGGGCGTGGTGCTATCTGACCAAACGCTGGGCAACTTGCGTGATGCTGACCCGGTGAGCGCACAGTTGATTGGCGATGCCTTCAACCACTGGGATGATGTGGCGATGTTTTTTAAAGGGCGCAGCGTGCGCTCGGGTGGCCACGGGTTTTGCGGTATTGGGCGAAAAAAGTTGTTGAACATCTTGCAGGAGCGCTGCATCGCGCTGGGTGTTGATCTGGTTTTTGAAGCTGACGTGCAGGACGACCAGGTGCTGGCCAAACAGTACGATGCTGACCTGATGATTGCCTGCGATGGCCTGAATAGCCGCGTGCGTAGCCGCTATGCCAACACCTTCAAGCCCGATGTTGAAATGCGTGACTGCCGATTTGTATGGCTGGGCACGAAAAAGACGTTTGATGCCTTTACCTTTGCCTTTGCCTTTGAGCAAACCGAGCACGGCTGGTTTGCGGCGCATGCCTACAAGTTTGATGCGGACACATCAACCTTTATTGTTGAGACGCCTGATGCAGTCTGGAAGGCGCATGGGCTTGATCAGATGAGCCAGGAGGACGGTATTGCGTTTTGTGAGCGGCTATTTGCAAAATACCTGGACGGCAATCCGCTGATGAACAACGCCACCCACGTGCGTGGCTCAGCGTTATGGATACGCTTTCCGCGTGTGGTGTGTGAGCGGTGGGTGCATACCGAGGTGATTGCGGGTAAAGACGTGCCGATTGTGCTGATGGGTGACGCGGCACACACGGCGCATTTTTCAATTGGCAGTGGCACCAAGCTGGCACTGGAAGATGCCATAGAACTGGCACGTTGTTTTGCAAAAACGAACGATGCGACTGAAGCACTCCAGGCCTATGAAGCCGTGCGTTCGGTAGAGGTTCTGAAAATTCAAAACGCCGCACGTAACTCAACCGAATGGTTTGAAAACGTAGATCGTTACAGCGGACTGGATGCGGAGCAGTTCTTCTACTCAATGATGACACGCTCCCAGCGCATCAGCCACGAAAACCTGCGGGTGCGTGATGCAGATTGGCTCGCTAGCTATGAGCAGTGGCTGGCAAATTCAAACTTTGCCAAACCAACACTGGCATCCACACCTGTCCCCATGCTTTTACCTTTGAAGTTAAGAGATGTGGCACTTAAAAACCGCATCGTGGTCTCTCCCATGGCCACCTACAGCGCCATTGACGGACTGGTGCAAGACTTTCATTTGGTACACCTTGGTGCAAGGGCCCTGGGTGGCGCAGCACTGGTGTTTGTCGAAATGACTTCGCCTTGCGCTGAAGGCCGCATTACGCCCGGCTGCCCGGGTTTGTACAACGACGTACAGATGCTGGCACTTAAACGCATTGTTGACTTTACCCACGCATCTGGTAACGGCGTCAAAATGGGTTTGCAGCTAGGCCACAGCGGCCCCAAGGGTTCGACCCAAGTTGGATGGGAGCACGCCGATGAGCCACTGCCCACTGAAAACTGGCCCCTGATTGCCGCCAGCGCCGTGAGTTTTGGCCCCACCAACCAGATACCGACTGCCATGACGCGTACCGACATGGATCGTGTAACCGCCCAGTTTGTTCAATCGACGCGCTATGCCGTAGCTGCGGGCTTTGACTGGCTGGAGCTGCACTGCGCCCACGGTTACTTGCTTTCAAGCTTTATCACGCCACTGACCAACG
>JAYVPR010000274.1:0-6163 GCA_043757245.1 Polaromonas sp.
CGTTGTGACGGTGGTGGGCGGCATGGGTTCGCTGCCCGGTGCGGTGATTGCTGGTTTGCTGGTGGGCATTGTGTTTGCCATGACTTCGCTGTTCGCCCCTGAATATGCAGAAATGTCCATCTTCGTTTTGATGGCGGTTGTTCTGTTGATCCGGCCGCAAGGGTTTTTCGGCAAAGCCGGTTTGATGAGCTGACCATGAACCCTTCTACCAATAGGCTTATCAATAACGCCATTGAACGCATTCGTGCGCACCGCATGGCTGCGTCGCTGCTGTTTTTGCTGGTGTTTCCTTTTTTAATGCCTTACGAGACACTGGCCATCAATATTTTGATTTTTGGTTTGTATGCCGTGGGCTTCAATTTACTGTTTGGCTACACCGGCATGCTGTCGTTTGGCCATGCCGCTTTCTTGGGTGTTGGCAGTTACCTGGCTGGCATAGCCGTGGTGCATGCGGGCTGGCCCTGGTGGGCGGCCATTGGCGTGGGTGTTGTGTCATCGTGTTTTGCTGGTTTGGTGATTGGTTACCTGGCCATTCGTACACGGGGTATTTACTTTTCAATGGTCACGCTGGCGCTGGCGCAAATTGTGTATTACGGGTTTTACAAGGCCGAGCGCTGGACGGGTGGTGAAAACGGTTTGCGCGGCGTGCGGGTAGAGGCCATTACCTTCCCTGGTTTGCCTGGAATAAGCATTGATTTTCTGAACCCTTTAAATAAATACTATGTGATTTTGGTGTTTGTGGCACTTGCTTTGTGGTTTGTATCGCGCCTGCTTGATTCGCCTTTTGGTGCCGTGATAGAGGCGATTCGTGAAAACGAAAAACGCGCCGCCGCTTGCGGCTACGATGTGGCACGCAGCAAGCTGCTGGTGTTTGTGTTGTCGGCCGGTATTTGCGGTTTGGCAGGCGCGCTGCGGGCCTTGCATTTGTCCATCGTGCCGATTGATTCACTGCATTACCTGCAATCAGGCCAGGCTGTCATGATGTGCCTGCTGGGCGGCATGGGTACATTTTTAGGGCCATTTATTGGCGCGGCAGTGTTTCTGTATCTTGAAGATGTGGTGACCAATGTCACGCGTTACTGGATGGGCGTGGTCGGTATTATTTTCATGGTGTTTGTGCTGTTTTTCCCAAAAGGCGTGTGGGGCACAGCGCTTGACGGGGTTGCGCGCTGGCAGCGCAAGGTGAAGTCTGATAGGGCCGTTGAAAAGGCTTCGCCATGAGCGCCGTGCCGATACTTCAGGTGACCGCCGTGTCGCGCTATTTCGGTAAATTTCAGGCGCTGCACAACATCAGCACAAGCTTTCAGGCGGGCGAGTTGACGGCCATCATTGGGCCGAATGGCGCTGGCAAAAGTACCTTCTTCAATGTCATCAGTGGCGGCATTGCGCCCAGCAGCGGTACGGTTCAGTTTGAAGGGCGTGACATCTCCCACATGGCCCAGCACGACTACGCGCGCGCAGGCATTGCCAAAAGCTTTCAGATCACCAATGTCTTCAAGCACTTGAGCGCGCATGAGAACGTTCGTGTCGCGCTACAAATGCAAACGTCACGCTACCAAATTTTGCGCGCACGCGGTGCTTACGCTGAACTGGGCGACCGGGCGGATGTGCTGCTTGCCCGGGTCGGTTTGACACATGGCCGCAGCAAGCTGGCGGGCGACTTGGCGCATGGCCAGCAACGCTCGCTTGAAGTAGCCATGGCATTGGCATGCGAGCCCAAGCTGCTGCTGATGGACGAGCCTACGGCGGGCATGTCACCGCAAGAAACAGTGGTCATGATGGATTTGATTACCCAACTGTCAAGTGAGCGCACCATTATTTTGGTCGAGCACAAAATGAAACTGGTACTTAGCCTGTGCAAGCGCCTGCTGGTGCTGCACCACGGTGAGTTACTGGCTGAAGGCAGCCCTGACGACATCCGCAGCAACGCGGAAGTCAAGCGCGTTTATTTGGGTCAGAATTAAAAAGGCAAGAGATCAGAATGCTCAAGGTAGAACAACTCAACGCCTGGTACGACCACAGCCATGTGGTGCAAGGCTTGAATTTTGAAGTCGGGCAGGGTGAGATCGTCACATTGATGGGCCGCAACGGCGCGGGCAAAACCACCACGCTGCGCACGCTGATGGGGCTGGTTAGCAAACACAGTGGCAAGGCAATGTTTGATGGCCAAGACCTGATGCTGCTTGCAACCCACGAACGTTTTCATTTGGGCCTGGCCTATGTGCCTGAAGACAGACGCATCGTGCCCAGTTTGACGGTACTTGAAAACCTGCAACTCGGCTTGACCGCCAGTAAAAATCGTGGCGACATGAGCGCCATGATTGACGAGATTGCGCAAACCTTTCCCCGGCTCAAAGAACGGCTGCATCAAGACGGCACATCCATGTCAGGCGGGGAGCAGCAAATGCTGGCCATTGCACGCGCCATGATGGCACGGCCCCGCATGATCCTGCTCGACGAGCCTTCCGAAGGCATCATGCCGATTTTGGTAGACGAAATGTTTGAGCTGTTTGCCAGCATGCGGCAAAAGGGCATCACAATTTTGCTGGTGGAGCAAAACGTTGAAAGAGCCTTGATGATTTCAGACCGCGCTTACATTGTTGATCAAGGGCAAATTGTCCACCACGGCAATGCTGCCGAGCTGCTAGCCAACACCGAGATTCAGGAAAAGTATTGCGCGGTGTAGGCGCCTAGCAGCTGCTAGCAGCCTGCTGTGCCAAGCTGACTCTGAGGCGGTTCAAGGGCGGCTGGAAACGGCATCAGGTGTTTGCGCTTGTTCGCATGTCACTTGAATAAGTTCAAACTCACCTGCCGCTCTCCCAAGTTTGGCAGCCGTCAGGCAGCCGCCCCACACACAGCCCGTATCCAGCGGCAAAGTATTGCTGCGCATGCGTGTTGTGCGCAGGTTGTCTGGCATCAGGGTTGACCAATGGCCAAAGGCAATTGGCTGGTCTTGCGTAGCGCGGCCTGGCACGTCAAACCACGGCATAAAACCATCCGGCGGGTTGTCTGCGTTGTTATTGCTGGTCAAGTCCATCAGCCCATCAGCGGTACAAAACCGCAAGCGTGTCAGTGCATTGATGATGACGCGCAAGCGGTCAGAGCCAGCCAATGGGTTGTGCCAAGCTGCGGGTGTGTTGCCATACATATCGGCCAGATGGTGCTTGATGTTCGGTCCGCGCAAAACACTTTCAACTTCCGCGGCCAGCGCCAGTGTTTGCGCAGTTGTCCATTGCGGCAGTACCCCCGCATGCACCATCAGCCAGCCCTGCGCGTGCAGGGCCATGGGGCGATGCCGAAGCCACTCAAACAAGTGCGCGCTGTCACTGGCGGCTAGCAGCGTTTGAAGCGTGTCGTTGCGTTTGGTACTGCGCACCCCGTGCCATACGGCCAGCGCATGCAGGTCGTGGTTGCCCAGCAGACATTGCGCCGCTTCACCAAGAGCGCTCAGGCCGCGCAACACACCCAGCGAGTCTGGCCCCCGGTTGACCAGGTCGCCAAGCAAATAGAGGGTATCGCGGCTGGGTGAAAAATCTAGCGTTAGCAGCAAACGCTGGAACGGTGCATCGCAACCCTGGAGGTCGCCAATCAGGTACATTGACATGTGTTTATTTTGCTTGAAGTTCAAGACATGGATGTTATGGATTTATGGATTTTTTACTGATTGCCTTTTTAACGCTTCTCAACGGCGTGTTCGCCATGTCTGAAATGGCGCTGTCGTCCAGCCGCAAGGCCCGGCTGGCCGCCATGGCCGAGTCAGGTGACAAAGGCGCCGAGGCAGCCTTGAGCTTGCTGGGCAACCCCACGCAATTCTTGTCATCGGTGCAAGTCGGCATCACGTCGATTGGTATGCTCAACGGCATCATTGGCGAGGCCGCTTTCAGTGGTGACCTGTCGGTGTGGATTCATGGGTTGGGCATGCCCCTGCGCGCCTCAGAGCTAACAGCCACAGCGCTGGTCGTGGTCATCATCACTTACATCACCATTGTGTTTGGCGAACTGGTGCCTAAGCGCATCGGCCAGTTGTACCCTGAGGCCGCCGCCAGGCTGGTGGCCCGGCCCATGATGTGGGTGGCCAGCGCAACCAAGCCGTTTGTCAAACTGCTGTCGTTCAGCACCCATGCCGTACTTAAGCTGCTGCGCATTGACAATTCAGCAGGCCGTGGTGTGACCGAAGAAGAAATTACCGCCAGCCTGGTAGAAGGCGTAGACGCAGGCCTGATTGAAGCGCACGAGCACCAGATGGTACAAAACGTGTTTTTGCTTGACGACCGTTTGCTCACGTCTTTGATGCTGCCGCGCTCTGACATTCAGTGGCTGGATGCCGCTGACACCGTACCCGAGGCGATTCAAAAAGCCGGAGCCACCGGGCATTCGTGGTACCCGGTGTGCCGTGGCGGCCTGGACGACGTAGTGGGTGTGGTCAAGCTGGCAACACTGCTGGCCGTGCGCGCAAATGCTGCAAATGCTGCCAATCCGGGGGGCGAACGCATAGGGGCGCTCACCACGCCGGCTATTTTTGTGCCGGAAACACTGACAGGTATGGCGCTGCTGGAGCAGTTTCGCGCCAAGTCCACACGCATGGTCTTTGTGGTGGACGAATACGGTGTGGTGCAAGGCTTGGTCACACCACTAGACATGCTGGAGGCCATCACTGGCGAGCTGCAACCAGGCGCTCAAATCGATGCCTGGGCCACCCAACGCGCTGATGGCAGTTGGTTGATAGATGGTGTGATGCCCGTGTCAGAACTCAAAGCACGGCTAGACATCAAGGAATTGCCAGATGAAGACAAAGGCCGCTACAACACCGTGGCGGGCTTGCTGCAAAGCGTGTCGGGTCTCTTGCTCAACACCGGCGACAAGGTTGAATGCGCCGACTGGTTATTTGAAGTGGTGGACCTCGACGGCAAGCGGATCGACAAAGTGCTGGCAAAACTGCTGGCCGTGCAGCCGGCGCATCACTTCTGATGCTGCGTTTTCATAGCAGCAGGTGCTTGGCCTTGCTCCCTCCCCTTCGGGGCTGGTGGAGGTTGTGGCTAATACGCCCGTTAGGGCTTGCCTTGCTCCCTCCCCTATTGGGGGAGGGCTGGGGTGGGGGCAAGTGCAGAAAAATTGCCCGCATCGTGCGTGCCCCCATCCCAACCCCGGAAGGGGAAGGAGTAGGGGGGGGCAGGCTGCTAGCGCCGCCCGGACAGCGCCCTGGTAATGAAGCCTCTCAAGGGGGTGGCAACTTCTTCGGGCAGGTCTTCAGTTGTTTTGCCCGGCGCGACTAAAACGGCTGGCGTAGCAGCATCGCTGCTGACCACTGGAACCGGCTCCTGCGTCGCCAACTTTTGCGCTGTAGCCTCCAGAATGCCGGGTGCCAGCGCCACCAGGCTGTTGCCCATGGTGGTGGCCGCATCGCTGCTCATGAAGCCGTTCAGCCATATCTGCCACTTGTCGCCAAAAAAGCGCTTGATTCTTTGTGGCTCGCTGACCGGGTAACCGCTGTTTCGCAAGAAGTTGACCAGCCCTTCAGCGCCGCCCTGGTCCTTGCCAGCGTCCAGCACCAGCATCCAGGGCGCGTTCTGGTGCAGGCGCACGGGTTGGTCTTCGGCTGGTACTTTAGCCGCCAACGGGCTCTTGACCACAGTGTTGCTGACGCGCATCCCACCTTGGACGGCGTTGCCTGTGCTGCCGTCGTTCTGACCAGCCCATTCCCATAGGCTGTTCTCGTTGATTTCGACTTGCTCCCCCCCAAGTTGAATCATCGCCCTGCCGCCGCGACCGGTTGAAATCCAGGCCGGCTTGATTAGCGTGGTGCCGGGCAGGGCGGAGGTGTTTTCTGTCTGGGTCTGCATCCACACCGGCGGCGTGACCCAATCGATCACGGGTTGCGCCGCCGCGTTGGATGCGCAGGTGGCGATGAGCAGTCCGGCAGAAAAAAAGGGGGTCAAAAAATGAGTGTGTGAGTGGGACATGGCTACAGTTTGGCGAGCGGGGCACCTTGTATATTTTGGTATGCTTGACGCTTTATACACCACCTAAAAACAGGGACAGTCAATGAGCAATGTGTTGTTTTACAACAAGCCGGTAGCCGTCAACCGCGACCAACACCGCACCACAAAAATCGGCCCGGTGGCTGACTTTTCTTTCACTGCTAAAACCAACTCGGTCGCACTGA
>JAYVPR010000275.1:0-6146 GCA_043757245.1 Polaromonas sp.
TGTTGGCGCCGATTGAATATTGAGCCACCCTGCCGATTCAATATTGAGCCAGGGCGGGTTGCCAATTCTTGAATCAGCAACTGTGGATAAGTGTACTCAATGGCTGGTTTTTTCTGTTCTCCTATCTTGATTGCGAGCAGGGGGAAAGGAGCGAAGGGCGTAGCCCGTAGCGGATTTCCCCCTGCTCCTGGCGCTTCAGAACGGCTCGTCGGACACCTCTGCTGCCGGCACCGCTTTACTGCCTTTGCGCTCGCTTTCCCTGGCCTTGATGCGCGTCTTGGCGGCCATGGTGCTGTGCCTGAATCGGTAGGACTCGTTGCCCGTCTCCACGATGTGACAGTGGTGGGTGAGCCGGTCCAACAGTGCAGTGGTCATCTTTGCATCAATAAACACGTCCGACCATTCCGAGAAACTCAGGTTGGTGGTGATCACCACGCTGGTGTGCTGATACAGCTTGGAGAGCAGATGAAACAGCAAAGCACCACCGGCCTGACTGAAAGGCAGATAGCCCAGCTCATCGAGAATTACCAAGTCCAGCCGCAGCAGCGCCTGTGCAATCCGGCCTGCCTTGCCTTCGCGCTTTTCTTTCTCCAACTCATTGACCAAATCGACCGTCGAATACAAGCGCACCCGTTTTCCTTTGGCAGCTATGCCAGCCACCCCAATGGCCGTGGCCAAGTGCGTCTTGCCCGTGCCGGGGCCACCAATGAGCACGGCGTTTTGTGCCGTGTCGGTGAAGTCCAATGTGCTCAATTGGTTGACCAACTTTTTGTCCACCTTGGAGGCCTCAAAGTCAAAGCCCGCCAAGTCACGGTGCAGTGGGAACTTGGCTGCTTTCATTTGATGGCGTACCGAGGCAAACGCGCGTTGTTCGTGTTCGGCTTGCAACAAATGCTCGATCAACCAACGCGAGGTTTGGATGCCCACATCGCTGGGTTTGCCATCCTGTGTCGTCAATTCATCCCACGCTGCGGCCATGCCGTGCAGGCGCAGCTCTTTGAGTTCGGTGCTGAGATCACGACGCATGATTGACCTCCATCATGGCATCGCCTCGCAGGCTGTCGTAGCGGCCCGTGTTGGCGACGGGAAGCTCTTTGAGTTGCAAACTGCTCTCAACGGATTCGGGCATGGGCGTGGCATTGAGCCGGGCCAATACGTTGAGGACATGTTCGGTGCTGAGCGCCCCAGACTCGATGACCAGTTCGACCGCCACCAGTACCGCCTCCAGGCCATGGCTTGGCACGCAGTTGAGCACCTGTGCCATGGTTTTATCGCCGCCATCATGGCGCATCAGCCCCTGGCGCAAGCGTAAGAGCGGCGTGGGCATGTCGGCAAAGGGGGCACCGTTACGCAGAGCGCCGGGCTTGCGCTGTACCAGTGCGATGTAGTGTTGCCAGTCATAGCAGATGTGGCCCGCGTTTGCCACCCGTGCATGGCTGGCCACGATGGCCTCGTCGCTGGCAATCTCCACCCGGCTCGGGTACAGCCGGGTGCTCACGCGCTGGCCTGCCAGCTCACACGGCACCGAGTAGCGATTCTTTGCCGCAGCCACCAGGCACGTACTCGAGACCTTGGCCGAGCGCTCGACGTAGCCATCAAACGCCGTTGGCATCGGCATCAACTCGCTGCGCTCTTGTTCCAGCATTTCGGCCACGCTGAACTGCTTGTACTCGGGGTGGCGGATTTCGCTCCACAGGGCGCGGCAGCGGGTATCCAGCCAAGCGTTGAGTTCCTCAAAGCTACCCCATTTGCGCGTCTGCGCGTCAATCCAGATTCGTCTGCGGCTGTCTTGGACGTTCTTCTCGACCACGCCTTTCTCCCAGCCACTGGCAACGTTGCAGAAATCAGCGTCAAACAGATAGTGCGCGCACATCACCGCAAAGCGGGCGTTGACTGTTCTGCCCTTGCCTTTTTTGACTTTGTCTACGGCGGTCTTCATATTGTCGTAAATGCCACGACGGGCCACGCCGCCAAGCGCCGTGAACGAGCGGGTGTGGGCATCGAACAGCATTTCATGGCCCTGGCTGGGGTAGGCCACCAGCCAGAAGGCGCGGCTCGCGCACAGCTTCATATGCGAGACCTGCATGCGGTGATAAATGCCGCCCACCACCAAGCCTTCTTCACTCCAGTCAAACTGGAAGGCCTCGCCCAGATCGAACTTCAATGGCACGAAGGCTTTTACGTCTTTGCCAGCGCTGGCGCGCCAGTCACGAATGAAGTCGGTAACTCGGGTGTAGCCTCCGGCGTAGCCACTGGCCTTGATTTGGATAAACAGCGCCTTGCCTGTGCGCCGGTCTTGTTTGTTGCGCTTGGCGTCGGCTTTGAGGGCTTGCTCCAGCTCGTCAGCAAAGACGCCCAGTTTGCTAAATCCCTTGGCTCGAACGTACTTGGGTACTTTGACTTCCTCTGGCGTCTGTAGCCATTTTTGTAGGGTGTTGCGTGACAGCCCCGTGCGCTTTGCTATTGCGCGCACCGACATCTTGTCGCGCACATGCATGCGCCGTATCTTGCCTAACATTTCCATGGTGATCACCTTGTTTGCTCCTGCCCAAAAATCAGGCAGAGCGAGTAAAACACCTGGCTCAGTTTTGAAGCGGCACAACCTCTATAAGTGGCTCAGTTTTCGGTCGGCGGCAACACTGCAGAGTTAATAATTCAGCCAGTCCTTATAGGCGCAGACTGATTCAGCAGAAACACCGGGCTTGTACCGGGTGATCTGCTCGATGCGAGCATCTTCTTTGGTGACATCGGTGCGCAAGCCACCGTAGACAGGCTGCTCAAAGGCAGAGCCCGTGTAGTAAAGGAATTCCACCTCCACGAACGCACCCACTTCAGGGATGCTGTGGTTGACCGGAATCGTCACATTGCCCTGTTCCACCGTAGTGCCTGCCGAATTGAGCAAGCCCAGGACAACAGATCGCTGTGCGTTGTGGCGAACCACGATACACGTGGCCGAGTCTGTCAACTTGTACTTCAATGCCTGCTTGCTGCGGCCAGTAACGTAGGGCGAAAGCGTATGTTTTAAAACAATTCCTTCTAAGTCCATGTGGCCGACGTACTCAAACAGGCGCTGTTTTGTGCTGGTGGTTGCTTGCGCTTCAACCAGTCGTAGCGATGGTGGCAGCACCGATTGGCGCTCCAGCAAGTTAGTGAGCCGAAGATACCGTGCCGCAAAGGGCAGGGCAGTAAGGTCTTCGCCGTCCAGGCTCAACAGGTCAAACACTGCATAGGCTTCGCCCACATGCTCACCGTCGAACGTCGCGTTGCCAAATTGGGAGAATTCATCCTGCCAGGAGGACGGAATATCCACCAGCAGCCCGTTTCGGTTTGCGCCAGTCACGAGGCCATCCTTGATGAACAGTGGCCGGCGCTCGCCGTTTTCTTTGAGCTGGGCAACCCAGTCATCGTCTTTAATGAGCTTCTGGCACCTTGCCATGTCAATCGACGTAAGCAGCTGGACGTCCAGTCCGGCCTCAGTGCCTGCTGATTCACTGTGAGTGAAGGCCCGGCCATTTTCAACAGAACGGTAGCCGTCTTTCAGCTTGGCGCGCTCTGTCGTCTCGAAGATCTTCAGTGCCGCGTCGTAGCTCACTGGCGTTTGGGTTTTAGTGCCCGACTGCAACGTGCTGCCACGCTTGCCGTTGGTGTAGTCAACAACCCATCCATCTGCTTTAGGCCGAAGGAACAGGTTGTAAAGCTTGTCGCTGCCACCCTTGGTTGACCAAAGGTGAGCTGCTTTTTGAATATTGGTTGTCATAACTGGATTCCTTAAAAATCGGAGTAAATATCACGCATATCTTGAAGCGTCAGGGCCTCATCGATGCCATTGGCAGATGTGTGTGCTACCGGGTTGAAGCTGCCACGGAGGGCAAGCTTTTCCATAAGCGCAAGGGCTTTTTCACCATCAACGTCCGGGTAGGCGATAGGCTTTCCGCGAACTTCAATGACGACTTTGAACAAACGAACACTGGTGTCGTACATAAATTACCTTTAAGGTTTGAATACTCGCGGACCGCCGCACTAGGCGACGGACGGAGTCTTTGTCAGCACGAAGCTGATAGTTGTTGAACGATCCGTTCAGCGCATTTCTGGGCCGTACACATCGAAAAAACGATCTGCTCGTAACTTCGAGCCTTCTGTAGAAACATACCGCTGGTAGAACTCGCGGAAAGCTTCAGGGCTGGTGAAGTCATAAGATTCACGCTCAGGTTTTTCCACTGCGTAATTCTTGAAGTAGGTACTGAACCGAAGGCTCTCCCCAGCGTACGAGTGGCCTTGCAGCACATTCGTTTGCTTGGCCTTTGCCAAAAGGTTACGTACCCGCCTGATGTAGGCTTCAGGTGTCGATTTTCGTGAGAAGCCGCCTATCCTGAGGCTGTGCCCTTCGATGTACCCAGATGTTCTGATTGATGCTGCCAGAACTTGCTTTTCAGTTCCGAAAGCGTCCGCCTGCCAGCTTCGGCTTCGACGGCCATCATTGCCGTTTTTACCGAATTCAAAGCAATTGCTTGAGCCGCTCTGACTCATGTGCAGATAGAGGTCTTCCTCGGTCTGACCATGGCTTGCGGGTATTCGCACGATGGATTCGTGATAAATGATGTCCGAGCTCATGCTGTCACCTCCAACGAAGCGTTCAAGTCAGAAAAAAGGTCATAAGCCGGGCCTTTGACCTTCGCCTTCGCGGGCATCAAAACCAGTTTGACTTCTTCGGACCAAAACGCCTTGTACGTATCGGAATACGACCGGTTGCTCGAGAGTGCCGAATATGTTTGGCATGCCTCCAGAGAATCCAAGGGTAGCACCCACGTGCATTTATGTTCGTCCTTGGCAGTTAGAAACGGACCGCAGATCAAAACATTCGCCACTGCTTTGTCCACGCCTTCCTTTGCGAGCAGATGCTGTGTAGAGCTGGTTATCTTGCATTGCAAAGACATCCCTTTGGATGGCAGAGCACTGATGGAAATGGCTTCCCCGATTGCCTTTCGCCAAAGGCCGATGTAGTCCTCTGCTTTGACGCGCTTTCCCATATTGAGGCGTTCGCCGAATTCCGCTTCTTGAGCTTCCTTCTGGCATATGCCACTGATATTGGAGTAGGCTTGGGAAATACCATGTCCCAAAATTCTCCACGTGGGCGAAGTTTCTGGTGAATGCTGTTCACAGACAAGCCAAACTTGGGTTTCCTGTGAAAGTGGATACTTTCCCTCCGTACCCAATAGTGAAGCGAACTCGATAACGAGTCGCTCAATTTCATTGATGATGGTCATAAAAATAAAAAAAATGACTTAAAGAAAAACCCCTGTTAAGAGGTTTCAGGCTACTAAAACGCGTAGCTGGCGGCAAAAGCTCTTCCAGTATATCCAAAAATCGCACGAAAATAAAATACTTACTTACTTCGCTTACTGTCGGGTAAATGGCGACAAACGACGATGCGGATTGCCTCGGGCGGTGAAACGTACAGACAAAAAAAGCCAGCCCTTTTGAGGCTGGCTTTTGGGGGTGTTGCGGCGCGACCGTTAAGCGGGCGTTGCCGTACTTGGACTTTCATCATGCGCCTGTATGACCACATTGCTAATGTTGTGTTCACACATGCCGGCGGCCATGATTTGAAACGTGCGCAGAAGGCTACTCCTTCGTTCAAGGCCAAACATTTGACCCTCAAGGTTGAGCGTCGCAAAGACAGCAATGCTGCCATCTTTTTGACGCACACCAGCCGACAGCTGCATCGGAAAGCCCTTTGGCAACTCAGGAAGTGGTGGCTCCCATTCGGCGCAACCCATCGCGCCAAAAATTGTTGAAATTCTCATTTTCTATTCCACAAAAAATCGGCCAAATGCCGGGGGACGTCAATTCACCAAGGAGTGCCCAGGGTGGCTTGCGCCCAATGATACCGCCGCCTGCCTCGCATCCTCAAGCTTCTCGCTTGCGTGATGTGAGCGCGCCAGTGACAAAACGAAATTGACATCGACCGAGTTCGCATCGCACCAGTGCAGCGCATCGGCCATCATGTCAGCGAACCAGCATTGGCTGCTGTTGTGACTCCAGTGGTTGCCCTTGGTGGCCATGTATGCCTTCAGCGCGTCTTCAAACCGGGCAGCGCGGATGGTGCTCTGGCTGGTTGTCGCATCCTGAGCGTAGTAACTGACCGG
>JAYVPR010000276.1:0-6120 GCA_043757245.1 Polaromonas sp.
GACAGCCTTAGCGTGCCGAACTCTGCATGCGACGTGTTCATGGCGTTTGGCAAATACGACTTTGGCGGTGAGGTGTCTGTCAATGTGCTGGGCCATATTTTTGAGCAGTCCATCACCGACCTGGAGCAGCTCAAAGACATGGCTGAGACGGGCGAGTTCACGCTGGAGGCCATTACCCGCCAGGCCGATCAGGCCAGTGCCCGGCAAGGCAGTGCAGGCGGCTCTGTCAGTGGTGCACGCAAAGAGCACGGCATTGTTTACACGCCAGAGTTCATCACTGCCTTTATTCTTGACCAGACACTGACCAAAACCATTGACAGCCGCCGAAACACATGCGCAAGCAGCTATCAAATTCAAAGCGATCATCAAGCCATGGAGACCATTGAAGCCAGCGCATCCGCGCTACCTGAATGGCGCAAACCAAGCGCTGAAGAAAAAAAATACGCCAAAAGCCTGCGCCAAAGCGAGCGTGTGGTTGAGCTGGCCTTCTGGCGCGCCTGGCTGGCCGAGCTGACAACCATCAAGGTCTGTGACCCAGCCTGCGGCTCGGGCGCGTTTTTGGTGGCCGCGTTTGACGTGCTGCTGGCCGAGTACAACAACGTCAACGAGCAAATCGCGGCAATTACTGGCAGCATGGAAGTGTTCAACGCCGACAAGGAAATTTTGAACAGCAACCTGTTTGGCGTTGACCTGAACGCCGAAAGCATTGAGATCACCAAGCTCAGCCTGTGGCTGAAAACCGCCAAGCACGGCAAACCGCTGGAAAGCCTGGAGTCGAACCTGCGCGTGGGCAACAGCCTGGTGTCGCCTGTTGATGATGGCTTGAACGGCGCGTCATTTGATGCCAAGGCCTTTGACTGGGTAGCCGCCTTTCCTGATGTGGTGGCGCGTGGCGGTTTTGACGTGATTGTGGGCAACCCGCCCTATGTGCGCATGGAGCGGCTCAAGGCCTTCAAACCTTATTTTGAAAAACGTTACGAAGTAGCCAGCGAGCGGGCTGACTTGTACTGCTACTTTTTTGAGCTGGCCATTCGTCTGCTGCGCAATGGCAACCATGGCGGGCGCATTGGTTTTATTTCATCGTCAACGTTTTTTAAAACCAGCTCTGGCCAAAACCTGCGCGCCTATTTGCTCAAACATGCGCAGATTGAAACCGTGGTGGACTTTGGCGACTTGCAAGTGTTTGAAGGTGTGACCACCTACCCGGCCATCATCACCGCCCGGCGCAGTGGCGCACCTGATGGAGACGCACCCGTTCGATTTTGGAATGTAAAGAATGCCGTTCCGCCCAAGTTTTCTGAAGCCTTTTTGGATGCCGCCGAGGTCATGCCGCAAAGCAGGTTGAAAGCCGAAGCCTGGCAGTTTGAAAGTGACGCCCGGTCAGCTTTGCGGCAAAAAATTCTGGGCACACACCGAACGCTGAAAGACGTTTATGGTGCGCCTCTTTACGGTATCAAAACCGGGTTGAATGAGGCGTTTGTTTTGAACCGGCAAGAGCGCGATGCGGTGGTTGCCAAAGACCCAAAAAGTGCAGAGCTGCTCAAGCCGTTTCTTGAAGGCAAAGACCTTAAAAGATGGCGCGTTGAGCCGCAAGACTTGTGGCTGATTTACATCCCTAAAAATCGGGTAGTTATTGACGACTATCCGGCGATCAAGGCGCATTTGCTGCCCTTCAAAACGGCACTCGAAAAGCGTGCAACAAAGCAGGAATGGTTTGAATTGCAGCAGGCGCAAGAAGCGTATTCATCAAACATGCAGGGCACAAAGCTGGTCTATACCCGTTTCATGGACGCACCGATCTTTTGGCTTGACAACCAGGCAGGTTATTTTTTAAACAACGCATTGAATTTTTTAGCTGATGTCGGGACTTACGAGTTGGGCTTGTTGAACAGCCGCGCCATGTGGTTTGCCATTAAAGACTTGGCATCGGTGATGAGCGGCGGTTTTGTGCAGGTTCATGGCCATGTGCTTGAAAAGTGTCCTATCCCCAACGCGACAGAATCTGACAAAACAAAGCTTGCAGAACTCGCCCAAGCCGCCCAAACCGCAGCCCAAGCCCGGCGCGACGAACTGGCCCGCTTTGGCCGTGCCGCCCTGCGCGACTTGGTGCCCGGTGGTTTGAGCAACCTGACAGCCCCAGGCGGTGCCAAACTGCCCGCCGCCTGGTATGAAGCCGTGCCCGCGTTTGACGACTTCACACGCGAGCTGAAAAAGCGCTTCAAACGCGAATTGAACCTGACCGAACGCAACGACTGGGACATAGCCGTGCATGCAGCCAGCGCCCGCGTGAAGGCCCTGAGCCAGCAAATCACCCAAGCCGAGCGCGCCATAGACAGCATCGTCTACCAGCTCTTCGATTTGAGCCCTGCGGACATTGCATTGATTGAGGCTTGATTGGGTTTAACGCAAACTGGCCAGCTGAAAATGGTATTTTTACTGCTTACAAGCCATTTATAGGTGAAGAAAAGTGGCTTTAAGCCAATAAATACGTAGTCAAACAGCTCCTGATTTAATAGCGTTTACTCGAAACCACAATCCCGCCCGCAATCAGCAGAAAAGCGACCGCGTGGTAGGTCTGCGGCAACTCACCTAAAAACGCCGCAGACAGCACAGCGGCAAACAGCGGCGTGAGGTTGGAAAAAAAGCCTGCAATCGCCGGGCCGACCCGCTGCACACCCAGACCCCAACAGCGGTAAGCCAAAAGCGCCGGGCCTAACGCTACATACAGCAGCGCAGCAGCCAGTGGCCAACCCCAGCTGATGCTGGCGTTGGTCAAAACCCATTCACTGCCTGCCAGCGCGCCAGACCAGCCCAGGCCAAAAACCATTTGCGCCATCAAAAACGCGGCCCAATCGCTGCGGATTTCTGGTGCATCTTTGGGTTGGCTGCCCGCAGGTTGAAAAAGAAGCCAGCTGTAAAAAGCCCAGGCAATACTTGCCAGTACGATATAAAAGTCGCCAGCCACCAAGTGGACATTGGCCAGCCACGCCAATTGCCCCCGCGACAGCACCACCAGCACACCTGCCATCGACAGTATTGCCCCCACTACCTGCATGCGCGTGATGCGCTGGTTAAAAAACAGCGCACCTGTGGCCAGCATCCACATCGGCATGCTGGCCCCCACCAGCGTGACATTCAGCGGCGTAGAAGTGTGCAGAGCCAGATACATCAATGCGTTGTAGCAACCCACGCCCAGCAAGCCCAGCACGGCGTAACGTTTCCAGTTTGTCCAGACAGTGCTCTGCGGTTTTAGCACCTGCCAGGTCAGCGGTAGCAAAATTGCAAAGGCAATAACCCAACGAAAAAAGTTGAGCGTCATGGGCGGAATCAAGTCCGCCACCGCACGGCCCACTACGGCGTTACCCGCCCACATCAGCGGCGGTACAGTTAAAAGCAGGGCAATTGGCAAATTCAAGCGTTGGTTCATGAGCAGAACTTTAACAAGCGTGGCAAGATAGCGGTTGCTACACAAAAATCAACGTCCTTTTCTGGAAAAAATCAACATGACCACCCAAACATCCAAAGCCATTCGTATCGACCAGCACGGCGGCCCCGAGCAACTCAAGCTGGTTGAAGTGCAAGTCGGCGAGCCCGCCGCTGGCGAAATTCGTATTCGCCACAAAGCCATTGGCTTGAACTACATCGACGTGTACCAGCGCAGCGGCATGTACCCGTTTGCCATGCCATTGCAACTGGGCATGGAGGCGTCAGGTGTGGTGGAGGCAGTAGGCGAGGGCGTGACGCACCTAGCGGTGGGCGATCGCGCAGCCTATGCCAGCACGCCCCCCGGCAGCTACTGTGAGCTGCGTGTGATGCCCGCCAAAGCCGTGTGCAAGTTGCCCGATTCGATCAGTTTTGAAACCGGTGCGGCCATGATGCTCAAGGGCCTGACGGTGCAGTACCTGCTGCGCCGCACCCAGCCGCAAGGTGGCTTGCAAGCCGGTGACCATGTGCTGTTTCATGCAGCCGCTGGTGGTGTGGGTTTGATCGCTTGCCAGTGGGCCAAAGCGATGGGCTTGCAGCTCATTGGCACGGCGGGATCTGACGAAAAGTGTGCGCTTGCCAAGTCACTCGGCGCGGCTTTTACCATCAACTACGCCAAAGAAGATTTTGTAGCGCGGGTTAAAGACATCACAGGTGGCAAAGGGGTGAAAGTCGTGTATGACTCGGTCGGCAAAGACACGTTTTTAAAGTCACTCGACTGCCTGCGCCCGTTTGGTTTACTGGCTAACTTTGGCGCGGCATCGGGCAAGGTTGAGCCACTGGATGTTGGCTTGCTGGCGGGCAAGGGTTCGCTCTATGTGTCGCGCCCCACGCTGTTCGCGCACATCGCCACGCGCGAAACCACGCAAGAAATGGCAGACGATTTATTTGCCATGGTGACCAGCGGCAAAGTCACCATCCAGATCGACCAGCGCTTTGCATTGGCTGATATTGCCGAGGCGCATCGCTCGCTTGAGGCGCGCAAAACCACGGGTTGTACAGTCATCACACTGTAGGCTGCATGGTTGCAGCATTGAATGCGGACTGGCTCCGCAAGCTGCGCGCCAGTGCCAACGTACCACCGCTGCGGCCTCGCGTGCCGCTGTGGGCGGGCGAGACAGTCATCGGTTCGGTTGGGGCTGATTTTTTTTAGAGGGTAAAACCGGTTGTAACCCAATGAATACGATATCAAATGCTATCAAATGCTATCAAATGCTATTAAATAAACAGCATTTTGACTATTAAGCCCGCAGGAGCACAAACGCCGTCAATCAACCAGTGCCGACTGCCGCAACCGGTTCGGTGCCAGTGCTCCGGCAGAGTCAAGTATTGGGTAGGCAATTGAGCAAATGTGTGAGTAGATGCGCTTGAGATCGCTGATCAAATCAATGTGCAGCGAACTGGTCTCCAGGCTTTGCACGGTGTTGGCGCTCAAGCGCGTCAAATGGCTGGTGGCGTAGGCGCGCTCCAAGTCACGAAAGCGGGCTTTTTCTTCCAGCAGTTTTTGCGCGTCACGCAGATTGCCGTTTAAAAACACACTCATGCCCAGGCGCAGGTTGTCAATCAAGCGCTCATGTAGCTCGGTGATCTCAAGCATCCCAGCATCTGAAAAATGACGGCCTGGTTTGATTTTTTTATCTTCAATATCAATCAACACACGCTCGATGGTGTCGCCAATCTGCTCCATGTTGATGACAAAACTGATGATGTCTGTCCAGCGGCGGGCTTCGTCTTCAGCCAGTGCTTCGCGCGATATTTTGGTCAGGTAATATTTGATGGGCGAGTACAGCGCATCGACCGTGTCGTCCAGCTTGCGCAACTCTTCAGCCAGCTTCAGGTCGTCTTTTTTAATCACTTCCAGCATGCCGCGCAGCATGGTTTCAACTACATCAGCCTGGTGCATGGCTTCCCTTGCAGCACAAGAAATGGCCAGTGAAGGCGTGGCCAGTGCCGATGCATCCAGGTGTTGTGGGCGGCCATGTGCAGCCGATTTTTCAGGCTTGGGCAGTAGCTTTTCAACCCAGCGCGCGATAACCTGCGTCCAGCCGATAAATACCAGACCCACCAGCACATTGAAAGCCAGGTGATACAGCACCACGGCGCTGGCAGGTTCGCCCAGATAGGGCCGAACATAACGCAGCCACAAGCCAACCAGTGGCGCGGCAATCAACACCCCCAGCGCTTTAAACAGCAAATTACCCAGAGGTACCTGACGTACTTCAATCGCCGAGCGCCCGGTGGTCAGCACCGCCAGCAAGCCGCTACCCAGGTTGGCACCCAACACCAAACCCAAAGCCACATCGAGTTGAATCACATTGGATGCAGCCAGCGTCGCTGTTAACAGCACCGTGGCCAAGCTTGAGTAAGTCACCACGGCCAATACTGCGCCGACTGTGATCTCAAGCAGCAAGTCACTGCTGAGTGATGCCAGCAACGCTTTGACAGCTGGTGCTTGGGTCAGAACTTCAGTGGAGGCGGTGACCAGTTTCAGTGCTAGCAGCATCAGCCCCAAGCCAATCAAAATGCGCCCGTAACGACCAACGCTAAGGAAACGCAGATTTATTCACTGAATTTGACAACACCGCCAGGGTATCAAACGTTAAGGGGTGGTAGCCAATATCTGAACCCAAAGATGAA
>JAYVPR010000277.1:0-6046 GCA_043757245.1 Polaromonas sp.
AGCCAGCCCCAACGATGTGGCAGCGATGTTTTTTACCTCGGGCACAACCGGCAACCCCAAAGGCGTGGTGCATACCCACAACACGCTGCTGGATCGCGCTAAGGCAGGCGCCGACTTTGACAAGCTGACATCGAGCGAAGAAGTTCTGGCCTATTTGCCACCTGCGTGGATTGGCCAAAACATCTTCAGCTACGCACAGTGGCTAGCCTGCGGCTATGTTGTCAACTGTCCAGAGAGTGCCAGCACGGTAATGATTGACCTGAAAGAAGTCGGGCCGACCTATTACTTTGCACCACCACGGGTCTTTGAAGGCATGCTGACCACGGTGATGATTCGCATGGAGGACGCTGGACGCATCAAACGCGGTATCTTCAATTACTTTATGAGTGTGGCCAAGCGCGTAGGCCCTGCACGCATGGACGGCAAATCGATAGGCGCACTGCAAACAGTGCTGTACGTAATCGGCAATCTGCTGGTGTATGGCCCGCTACGCAACACGCTTGGTTTTTCTCGCGTACGCGTGGCCTACACCGCGGGCGAGGCGATTGGGCCGGACTTGTTCACGTTTTACCGCTCTATCGGTATCAACATGAAGCAGTTGTATGGTTCAACTGAAACCGCTGTGTTTGTGTGCCTGCAGCCCGACAACGAAGCGCGCGCCGACACGGTGGGCGTACCCATTGCAGGCGTGCAAATCAAGGTGGCTGAGAACGGCGAGATCATGGTCAAGTCAGCGGGTTTACTGAAGGAATATTACAAAAACCCGACAGCGACAGCCGAGGTGTTGACGGCTGACGGCTGGTACCACACCAGCGATGCTGGCTTCATTGACGCGAGTGGCCACCTGAAGATCATTGACCGTGTCAAAGACGTGGGCCGCATCAAGGGCGGTGCAAACGATGGCGCCATGTTCGCACCCAAATACGTTGAAAACAAGCTCAAGTTTTTTTCTCACATCAAGGAAGTGGTGGCCTACGGCGATGGCCGAGACCGGGTGTGTGTGTTTATCAATATTGATTTTGACGCAGTTGGCAACTGGGCTGAGCGGCGCAACCTACCCTACGCGGGCTATACCGACCTGGCGCAAAAGCCAGAGGTGTATCAGTTGATCAAAGAATGCATTGAAAGGGTCAATGCAGACTTACAAGTGGATGCGATGCTGGCAGGCTCTCAGGTCAGTCGCTTTTTGATTTTGCACAAAGAGCTGGATGCCGACGACGGCGAACTGACGCGCACCAACAAAGTCAGGCGCGGCTTTATTGGCGAAAAATACCAGCCTCTGATTGATGCGCTGTACAACGGCAAAACCGAGCAGTTCATTGAAACGGTGGTGAAGTTTGAAGACGGCCGCAGCGGCAGCGTATCGGCAACATTGAAGATTGGTGACTGCAAGACCTTTGCAGCGGTGAAGGTGGCAGCATGACCAAAAAAATTGGCGACGTCATCCTTGACGTTCAAAACATTTCGCTCGCATTTGGCGGTGTCAAGGCGCTGCAAGATATCTCTTTTAATGTCAAAGAGCACGAGATTCGCGCCATCATTGGTCCCAACGGAGCCGGTAAAAGCTCAATGCTGAACTGCATCAACGGCGTGTACCAGCCGCAACAGGGTTCGATTACTTTTCGCGGACAGACGTTCAAGCACATGAACAGCCACCAAGTGGCGGTGATGGGTGTTGCTCGGACGTTTCAAAACCTGGCGCTGTTCAAAGGCATGAGCGTGCTGGACAACATCATGTCGGGCCGCAACCTGAAGATCAAAAGCAATATTTTGATGCAGGCCCTGCGCATTGGCCCGGCTGAAAAAGAAGAGATCATGCACCGTGAAGCGGTTGAGAAAATCATCGACTTCCTGGAAATCCAGGCATACCGCAAAACGCCAGTTGGCATGTTGCCCTACGGCCTGCAAAAGCGGGTCGACTTGGCTCGTGCGCTTGCCATGGAGCCGCAGGTGCTGCTGCTGGACGAGCCGATGGCCGGTATGAACGTGGAAGAAAAGCAGGACATGTGCCGCTTCATACTGGATGTGAATGACGAGTTTGGCACAACGGTCGTCTTGATTGAACACGACATGGGCGTGGTGATGGACATTTCTGACCGGGTCGTGGTGCTGGACTACGGCAAAAAGATTGGTGACGGCACGCCTGACGAAGTACGCAACAACAAAGACGTGATCAGTGCCTACCTTGGCACCTCACACTAAGGAAAATCATGGGCGCAGTTCTCGAAACAATTATCAGCGGGCTGATGTCCGGCATGCTGTATTCCTTGGTTGCATTGGGTTTTGTATTGATTTACAAAGCGTCAGGCGTGTTCAACTTTGCGCAGGGTGCAATGGTGCTGTTTGCAGCATTGGCAATGGCACGCTTTTCTGAATGGATACCCAAATGGACGGGACTTGAATCAAAAGTGCTGATTAACCTGGCTGCTTTTGCCATTGCGCTGGTCTTTATGGTTGCGGTGGCCTGGCTGATTGAAAAATTTGTGCTTGGCAAGCTTGTCAATCAGGAAGGCGTGGCGCTGTTAATGGCGACGTTGGGTATCTCGTACTTTCTGGATGGCTTGGGCCAAACGATATTTGGCTCCAGCATTTACAAAATTGACGTTGGTATGCCCAAAGACCCGATGTTCTTGCTGGAGGGTGTTTTCCCCGGTGGCTTACTGGTCAACAAAGAAGACCTCGTGGCAGCAATGATTGCAACTGCGCTGGTCGCCAGCTTGGCGGCGTTTTTCCAATTCACCAAAACCGGCCGAGCCTTGCGTGCCGTGGCTGATGACCACCAAGCCGCGCAGTCGATTGGCATTCCGCTGAACCGCATTTGGGTCATTGTGTGGTCTGTAGCTGGCTTTGTAGCGCTGGTAGCGGGTGTGATTTGGGGCAGCAAACTGGGTGTGCAGTTTTCATTGTCTGTGCTTGCGCTCAAAGCCCTGCCGCTGGTAATTTTGGGCGGCCTGACATCGGTACCTGGTGCGATTGTCGGCGGGTTGATTTTGGGCGTTGGCGAAAAATTGGCCGAAGTTTTTATCGGACCTTTTGTGGGCGGCGGAATTGAAATTTGGTTTGCGTATGTGCTTGCTTTAGCCTTCTTGCTTTTCAGACCGCAGGGTTTGTTTGGCGAAAAGATCATTGACCGAGTGTGAGAAATTGTGGGAAAGACCGCAGCCACACAAAGTGGGCCAGCTCTGTCCCCAACTGAATAGAAAGCTTTTATGATCTACAGAGAAAACGGTCAATTCAAAACCAGCTATCGGTCTGACAGCCAGATCTTCCCCATCCTGCAAGACCGGATTGCGGTGGGCTTATTTTTGATTTTTACTTTTGCCGTAGTGCCCATGCTGGCCAGCGACTATTTGTTCCGCGCGATTTTGATTCCTTTTTTAATCATCTCACTGGCGGCTTTGGGGGTGAATATTTTGGTCGGCTACTGTGGCCAGATTTCGCTGGGCTCCGGAGCTTTCATGGCTGTTGGTGCCTACGGTGCCTACAACTTTTTTGTGCGCATACCGGACATGCCGCTGATACCTACTATCTTGCTGGGCGGTTTTTGCGCCATGCTGTTTGGCATTTTGTTCGGCCTGCCAAGTTTGCGGGTCAAAGGCCTGTACCTGGCAGTCACTACATTGGCTGCGCAGTTCTTTTCAGACTGGATGTTTTTGCGTATCAAGTGGTTTACCAACGACTCGCCCTCGGGGTCGGTGTCTGTATCTAACCTGCAAGTGTTTGGTCTGCCAATTGAAAGCGCCACCAGCAAATACATTTTTTGTTTGTCGATTCTGGTTGTCGTTGCGCTGCTAGCCAAAAATCTTGTGCGCGGTGCGATTGGCCGCGAGTGGATGGCCATACGCGATATGGATGTGGCCGCATCCGTCATCGGCATTCGTCCCATGTACGCCAAGCTCAGTGCGTTTGCTGTCTCATCGTTCATCATCGGCATGTCGGGTGCGCTGTGGGGCTTTGTCTACCTGGGCGCGTGGGAGCCTGCTGCGTTTTCAGTAGACCAGTCGTTTCGCCTTTTATTCATGGTCATCATTGGCGGCATGGGCTCAATATTGGGTGGTTTTCTAGGTGCTGCATTTATCACTCTGCTGCCCATAGCGCTGAATATCTTGCTTCCCATGCTGGCGGGTTTGGTAGGTATTCAAATTTCAACGGTGGGTATCTCACATGCCGAGTTGATGATTTTTGGTGCGTTGATTGTGTGGTTTTTGATTGTGGAGCCGCATGGCCTGGCCAAGCTCTGGGCGGTGGGCAAGCAAAAGTTGCGCCTGTGGCCGTTCCCGCATTGACTCTCCGTATTGACTCTATTAGGCAGTTTGATTTTTGTGTCGGTTTTTCTGGTGTTTTGTTTTTCTTAATTTTTTGGAGACAACAATGAAAGTTCGTAACGTAATTTTGGTCATTGCGGCCGTAGCCGCAGGCGCAGGCGCATCTTCGCTTGTGGCAACCTCCGCCTATGCCCAAGCAAAAGAGCAGTTCATCCCGGTGCTGTCGTACCGCACGGGTGCTTACGCACCCAATGGTGCGCCTTGGGCCAACGGCTATGTAGATTACATCAAGCTGGTCAATGCGCGTGGCGGACTGAATGGCGTGAAGCTGTCGTTTGAAGAATGCGAAACCGGTTATGACACGGCCCGTAGCGTGGAATGCTACGAGCGCCTCAAAGGTAAAAACGGCGGTGCCAGCTTTGTGCAGCCCCTGTCAACGGGCGCAACTTTCGCCATCACTGAAAAAGCACCTGCAGACAAGGTGTCGGTTGTGACGGTGGGTTACGGCCGCAGCGAAAGCGCTGATGGCTCAGTCTTCAAATGGAACTTCCCCCTCGCAGGTACTTACTGGGTCGCTGCTGACACGATTTTGCAAGCCATTGCCAAAAAAGAAGGCGGCTGGGACAAGCTCAAAGGCAAAAAAATTGCGCTGGTTTACCATGATTCTCCGTTTGGTAAAGAGCCGATTCCGCTAATGCAAGAGCGCAGCAAAATGCATGGCTTTGAACTGCAACTGTTGCCAGTCACAGCCCCTGGCGTAGAACAAAAAACCACCTGGCTGCAAGTGCGCCAGTCCAAGCCCGACTTTGTCGTCCTGTGGGGCTGGGGCATTATGAACACCACCTCTATCAAGGAAGCGCAAGCTACGGGTTATCCGCGTGAAAAAATGTACGGCGTGTGGTGGGCAGGTGCTGAACCTGACGTGAAAGACGTGGCCGATGGCGCCAAAGGCTACAACGCCGTCACGATGCAACACGGTGCAGAGCCTGACTCGAAAGTGGTGAAGGACGTGATGACCATGGTGCACGGCAAAGGCCAGGGCACTGGCCCTAAAGATGAAGTCGGCCAAGTGCTTTACATGCGTGGTGCGATGAGTGCGATGCTGGGTATTGAGGGCATTCGCGCCGCCCAGGAACGCTTTGGCAAAGGCAAAGTCATGACCGGCGAACAGGTACGTTGGGGTCTGGAAAATTTGAACCTGACACAACCAAAACTCGATGCACTGGGCTTTGCAGGCGTTATGCGCCCCATCAGCACATCGTGCAACGACCACATGGGCGCATCATGGGCACGCATCCACACGTGGGACGGCAAGGCCTGGAAATTCACGTCGGACTGGCTGCAAGCCGATGAACAGATCATCAAGCCACTCGTGAAAAGTACAGCGGCAAAGTATGCTGCCGACAAAAAACTGACGCCGCGTACGCCAGCGGATTGCCAGTCTTGATTTGAACCTCTGTCATGCCGGATTCACTCAATGAATCTGGCGTGACAGTCTAATTTTGAGCGCCGCGTGCAGTGCTCAAAATTGGAAAAAGGCAAAGTCTATGGATGCACAAAAAATAGTTTTAAACGTCAACGGCATTGAAGTCATTTACAACCACGTTATTCTGGTTTTAAAGGGCGTCTCATTGCGCGTACCTGAAGGGAAAATTGTCGCAATTTTGGGTGGCAATGGTGCGGGCAAGACAACTACGTTACGCGCTGTTTCCAACCTGCTCAAGGGTGAGCGTGGCGCAGTGACCAAAGGCTCGATTGAATTACGTGGCGAGCGGATTGAA
>JAYVPR010000278.1:0-6040 GCA_043757245.1 Polaromonas sp.
GTGTATGACCTGGAGCACATGGGCATGCCGTTTGACCGAAACCCGGACGGCACGATTTACCAGCGCCCCTTCGGCGGCCACACCGCCAATTACGGCGAAAAAGCCGTTGAGCGCGCCTGCGCCGCAGCTGACCGCACAGGCCACGCCATGTTGCACACGTTGTACCAACAAAACGTCAAAGAAAAAACCAACTTCTTCGTTGAATGGCTGGCGATGGACTTGATCCGCGATGCCGCAGGCGACGTAGTCGGCGTGACCGCACTGGAAATGGAAACCGGTGACGTACATATTTTTGAAGCCAAAACAACGCTGTTGGCCACCGGCGGCGCGGGCCGTATTTTTGCCGCATCGACCAATGCATTTATCAACACTGGCGACGGCCTGGGGATGGCTGCCAGAGCCGGCATTCCGCTTGAAGACATGGAGTTCTGGCAGTTTCACCCCACCGGTGTGGCGGGCGCTGGCGTGCTGCTGACCGAAGGCTGCCGGGGCGAAGGCGCGATTTTGCGCAACAGCGACGGCGAGCGATTCATGGAGCGCTACGCGCCCGCCTACAAAGATCTGGCCCCACGCGACTATGTTTCGCGCTGCATGGACCAGGAGATCAAGGAAGGCCGTGGCTGCGGCCCGAACAAGGACTACATCAACCTGGACATGACGCATTTGGGTGCTGAGACCATCATGAAGCGGCTGCCGTCGGTGTTTGAGATTGGCCATAACTTTGCCAACGTCGACATCACCAAAGAGCCGATTCCAGTAGTCCCGACCATCCACTACCAAATGGGTGGCATCCCGACCAACATCAACGGTCAAGTCGTGACGCAAAACGCCGAGAACAAAAGCGAAGTCGTCAATGGCTTGTATGCGGTAGGGGAATGCTCATGCGTTAGCGTTCACGGTGCAAACCGCCTGGGCACCAACTCACTGCTCGACTTGCTGGTGTTTGGCCGCGCTGCTGGCAACCACATTGTTGAACACAACAAAACTACCGTTCACAAGGCCTTGCCTGCGGGTGCAGCAGATGCCACGCTGGCCCGCATTGCCCGGCTTGATAGCGCCACTGACGGTGAATACGCGCAAGACGTGGCCAACGACATTCGCGCCGCCATGCAAAAGCATGCAGGCGTGTTCCGCACCCAGGCCAGCATGGACGAAGGCGTGGTAGCCATTGCCAAGCTGCGCGAACGGGTTAACAAGATTGGCCTGAAAGACAAGTCAAAAATCTTCAACACCGCGCGTATTGAAGCACTCGAAGAAGAGAACCTGATCGAGTCGGCAGAAGCCACCATCGTGTCCGCTGCGGCGCGCCGCGAAAGCCGTGGCGCGCATTCCGTCAATGACTACGGCGACACGCCCGCCCACCCGAATGGCCGCAACGACACCGATTGGCACAAACACACGCTGTGGCACAGCACCAGCAACAGCCTGACGTACAAGCCGGTGCAAATGATCCCGTTGACGGTTGATTCACTGCCGCTCAAAGTCCGTAGTTTTTAATTCATCAATTCAGGCAAACACCATGACCAAACGCATGAACTTACGAACTTTTAACATTTACCGTTACGACCCGGACACGGACGCCAAGCCGTACATGCAAAAAATTGAGGTTGAGCTGGACGGCAGCGAGCGCATGCTGTTGGACGCGCTGATGAAGCTCAAGGCGCAAGAGCCCAGTATCAGCTTTAGGCGTTCGTGCCGCGAAGGCGTTTGCGGCTCTGATGCCATGAACATCAACGGCAAAAACGGCCTGGCCTGCCTGACCAACATGCGCACTCTGCCCGACGTCATCACCCTCAAGCCGTTACCTGGCCTGCCCGTGGTGCGCGACTTGATCGTTGACATGACCCAGTTCTTCAAACAGTACAACTCGATCAAACCGTATTTGATCAATGACAACATACCACCTGAAAAAGAACGCTTGCAAAGCCCTGAAGAGCGCGATGAGCTCAACGGCTTGTACGAGTGCATTTTGTGCGCCAGCTGCTCCACCGCCTGCCCCAGCTTTTGGTGGAACCCCGACAAGTTTGTGGGCCCAGCGGGCTTGCTGCAAGCGTACCGATTTATCGCTGACAGCCGTGACGAAGGCACTGCCGAGCGTCTGGACAACCTGGAAGACCCCTACCGCCTGTTCCGCTGCCACACCATCATGAATTGCGTTGACGTTTGCCCCAAGGGCTTGAACCCGACCAAAGCCATCGGCAAGATCAAAGAGATGATGGTTCTGCGCTCGGTATAACCAGTCATGTCCGAAGAACTTTTAGGCGAACGCGAACTGAGCAAGCTGCGCTGGCGCTGCCGCCGGGGCCTGCTTGAAAACGATATGCTGATTGAACAGTTCTTTCATCGCTACCAATCCACCTTGACCGTCAGCCAAGCCAAAGGCCTGAATGATTTAATGGATTTATCTGATAACGATCTGCTCGACTTGCTGCTAAAACGCAAGGAGCCTGGCGAATTGCTTGAAGCTGACTCCAAGGCTAACGCCTCTACTTTTGAGGCACTGCTGGTCTTAAACTTGCTTCGCCCTGTGGGCAAAGTCCTACCCGCAATTGTTTAATTTACCTGTTTAATTTGATAAACGAAGAAAGCACCCTATGAAGCTCGCTGACAACAAAGCCACCCTGTCCTTTAGCAACGGCAGCCCCAGCATTGAAATGCCGATTTACCACGGCAGTGTCGGTCCGGATGTGGTGGACATTCGCAAGCTGTACGCTCAAACCGGCATGTTTACTTATGATCCTGGCTTTTTGTCGACAGCATCGTGCCAATCAGCCATCACCTATATTGACGGTGACAAGGGCGAACTATTGTACCGCGGCTATCCGATAGAGCAATTGGCCACCAACTGTGACTACATGGAAACCTGCCATCTGCTGTTGTATGGTGAGTTGCCCAATGTGGCGCAAAAAACAGATTTCGTCTCCCGCGTTAGCAATCACACCATGGTCAATGAGCAGATGCAGTTCTTCCTGCGCGGTTTCCGCCGTGACGCGCATCCGATGGCCATCATGACCGGGCTGGTCGGCGCATTGTCGGCTTTCTACCATGACAGTACAGACATCACCAACCCGCAGCACCGCGACATTTCAGCCATCCGCCTGATTGCCAAAATGCCGACGCTGGTGGCTATGGCCTACAAGTACACCCAAGGTCAGCCCTATATGTATCCGAAAAACAAACTAAGCTACGCGGGCAACTTTTTGCACATGATGTTTGCCACGCCATGTGAAGACTACAAGGTAAATCCGGTGCTTGAGCGCGCGCTGGACCGCATTTTTATTCTGCACGCAGACCACGAGCAAAACGCATCCACCTCAACCGTGCGCCTTTGCGGCTCGTCAGGCACCAACCCGTTTGCAGCCATTGCTGCAGGCGTGGCCTGCCTTTGGGGTCCAGCGCACGGCGGCGCGAACGAAGCGGCACTCAACATGCTGGGCGACATTCAAAAGAACGGCGGTATTGAGAAAATCGGCGACTTCATCAAGCAGGTCAAAGACAAAAACTCTGGCGTCAAGCTGATGGGTTTTGGTCACCGCGTCTACAAAAACTACGACCCACGCGCCAAGCTGATGCAAGAAACCTGCAAAGAAGTGCTGATGGAAATGGGCCTGCAAAACGACCCACTTTTCAAGCTGGCCATGGCGCTGGAAAAGATTGCGCTTGAAGACGATTATTTTGTTAGCCGCAAGCTGTACCCCAACGTCGACTTTTACTCTGGAATTGTGCAGCGCGCCATCGGCATCCCCGTGCCGCTGTTCACCGCCATTTTTGCATTGGCCCGCACCGTCGGCTGGATCGCCCAATTAAACGAAATGATCGGCGACCCCGAATATAAAATCGGCCGTCCGCGCCAATTGTTTACCGGCTCCGAATCGCGCGACGTGAAGCCTCTAACACAACGCTGATTCGCTTTAACCTTTTAAAAGCCCGCTGATGGTGACATTAGCGGGCTTTTTTATTGGCTTGATGGATTTACGGTTTTTCAAAAGTTCGTGTCCAATAGCCGCATGAACCCTGCCAATCACACGCCGATACTGCAAGTCCATGACCTGCATTTCAGTTATCCTGGCCGAAAGCTATTTACCCATTTTTCAGCGCACTTTCCACCAGGCGTCACGCTGATACGCGGTGGCGACGGCTGCGGGAAAAGCACGCTGCTGCGGCTGTTGGTGGGGGCGCTTCCTGCGCAAAGCGGAACGTTGCACATCAACGGCATTAACTTGCAAACGCACCAAGCAAACTACAAAGCCCAAGTTTTCTGGGCCGATCCCCTCTGCAGCGCATTTGATCAATTGACTGTACAGGACTACTTTGAATTGCAGCGCAGCAGCTATGCCGCTTTTGATGATGGCGTGCTGACCGACATAACCCAAGGACTGGGCCTGCAGGCGCATTTGCACAAGCAGCTTTTCATGCTCTCCACTGGCTCAAAACGGAAGGTTTTTCTGGCCGCAGCATGTGCGTCAGGCGCGGTGGTGACGCTGCTTGATCAGCCCTTCGCTGCGCTGGATGCCATATCGATTGGATTTATATTGAGTTGGCTCAAAGGCGCTGCCAGTGAAAATAACAGGGCTTGGGTGATAGCTGATTACCTTGCGCCTAAAGAGTTGCTGTTAGCGCAAACACTTGATTTGGGCGATTGACCCTGTCAAATAACTTTGAGCGTGACACCTTGAAGCGTAAAAAAGAAAGACTTGACTCACGCCCGCCTAATCCGTCTTGGTCAGCAGAAACAAACGGTTTGCGCAACTTGCTGGTTGACTCAATCGCAGCCTCATTCCGTTTCCAGATCGATACGACATTAGGCGCGAAGCCGCAGGCAGTGCTACAGCACGGCAAGGCGAAGCAAAAACATGTCGGATTGATCTGGAAATGGAATCAAACCAACACAATCAAATCCGTCACCCCAACATCCACACCCGCCTGCGTGAGCAGCGTCGTGACCTGGCCACGGTGGTGGGTTTGATGATTGAAAAAATGCGTCAACGCTTGCCAGGCTGGGTGCGCGCGCTGCACGCCCTTGGTATTGGCGTAGCGCATGGTGCTCGATAAAAACTCGAGCGGCATGCTGGTCAGCCATTGCTCCATGGCTGTATCAAGGGCATCCCGGGTTTGCTTCAAGTCGGCCCAGTCTGGGTGCAGGTTGCTGGTGTAGTCCGAGCCTTCGGGCGACGCCAGCAGTTCGGGTATCAGCGCTGCAAACTCAACACCCTGCTTTGCAAAGCGCGTCAGCCACATTTTGTCTGCCAGCACCAGGTGGGTTAGCGTGTGGTGAATGGATTTGAAAAATGCGCCTTGGTCTGCCTTGCGCTGTGCATCTGGCAGTGCCTCGCAGGCCGCGTACAGGCGCTGGTTCATCCAGCGGTTGTAGCGGGCCATGAGGCGGTAGTTGTCAAGCAATGATGTGGTCATGTCGCCAGGCTCCGAGGTGGATTATTTTCAGCATACACCGCCGTGCCATGTTATTGATCCGACCTTGTCAAGTCTGAACTCCTTTATCCGTTCGCCCTGAGCTTGGTCGTTGGGTTTCCCTGTGCTAGCCAGGCTTCGACAGGCTCAGCCCGAACGGAAACTCAATACGTCATCGGGCCGGAGCAATAGCGACAAGTGTCAAGGCGATACACTGCGCAAGATGAACACCACGCGCGCCCAAACAAACGCCCTTGCGTGTTTGAGAACCACCCAAGCCCGGCGCTTTAACTTCCAGCGTGTGAGTTTAATCAGTGTGGTTTATCTGCTCAGCGGATTAACTGGCGGCAACAAGCCCACGCCCTCCCTCTTGGCCAGCCAATGCGCGAATACGGCTACCAATTTTGAACCACAAGCCGGTTGCCGTTTTTTGCCAGACTATCAACCGCAACCGCTGGGCAGCAGAGTGCCAGCACGCTGAGACTTTGGCTTCCGGCTCCAACAGGCATCAAAGCTCAATGACCGCAACATGACTCATTCCGTTTCCAGATCGATACGACATTAGGCGCGAAGCCGCAGACAGTGCTATAGCACGGCAAGGCGAAGCAACAACATGTCGGATTGATATGGA
>JAYVPR010000279.1:0-6034 GCA_043757245.1 Polaromonas sp.
AATCACGTTGTTGGGCTTTCAGCTCTTGGCCCCAATGATCGGTATGCTTCATCAAGGTGGCTTCGTCCATCATCAAGGACTTCACTTGCGGCAAGTAAGCGCGCAGCTGGTCCAGCATGGCAAAGCCGTGGGTGTCGATGTCGCCCCAGTAGTGCACGCTACGTTGGTGCAGCCAGGCGGTACTTTTAAGTCGCTCCAAACCACCAAAGCCGCCGCCAAATACGACCATTGCGCCAGGCACGCCGGGAAAGGCTAGAAAGTTCACTTCGTTTTCAGTAACGAACACATGGCTGACTGGTGGGCTGAGTTGCTCAAACGCAGTTTGGGTGATAGTGATGTCGCTGCCGTACTGCGCGCTGGACTGGTCTAGCCAACGAAATCGAATCCTCAAGGGCTTGTCTAAAAAACCATAGCGCTGACAAAACCCCAAAGCACCTACCGCGCTGCGGTCAATGGCGTCGGGTGGTAACGCTAAATCAAACAGCTCGGCCAACACGCTGCGGTACGTTTCAATGAACTTGCTGTCTACGCCCGCAATATCAACCTGACGCAGGTAAATACCGGCGTGCGGATGCGCTTGTAGCCAGTTGACAACAAGTAGCAGCCGCTGCCAAACCTCGCTTAACTCAAGCGCTGCCAGGGAGCGCTTTTGCAGCCAAGCCAACAGCGTGGGCTGCTGACTTTGTGTGACACGAACCAGTTCGGCAAAACGTGCGGCCTCTTTAGTTTTACCAATCATCGCCAGTGCATCAGGCAAGGTGTCTAACCACGCCTCGCTAGGTATTCGGTTGTTGCCAAGTACGGGGCTGCGGGCGTCCCGCTCAACCAAGCGGTAGTTACGGCTGCTGCGGCGCAAGCCCTCAGCCCATGCCCGCACCTCGTCAAACCGGGCACTCAACTCGCCCGTGGTGGGGCATTGCAGGCGAAGACGTTTGGGGAAGCCACTTGGCTGGTTCAACAGATCAGTAAGTAACGTCCCCTTGTCCCACAGCTTTTGGGTTTGGGCGCATAGTTCTGGTGCGCTAGTCCACGGCATTTGCAGTGTCCAGTTTCACCTTGCTCGCCAGTGCAGCAAAACGATCTTTCTCAAGTCGGAACTCTTCGATACTCAAATTTCGTATTTTGGAGTTTTTGCCTTCGTCGTTTTGCACAAACCCCACGCTGGCTACAAACGGTTCAATGATGTGGATTTTTTGGAGCGGCGTGACGATGAGTAATTGCAAATTGAGCTTTTCAAATAACTGCAGCCCGTACTGGGCGGACTCGTCTGACCCGCGGCCAAAGGCCTCGTCAATCACCACAAACCGAAAGCTGCGAGCGCGCTGTGCATCGCTAGCTTGCGCATCAGCGGCCACGTCCAGCCCAAACTGGTAGGCTAGGCTGGCCGCCAAAATGGTGTAGGCCAACTTTTCTTTTTGCCCGCCAGACTTGCCACCTGAGTCTGAATAATGCTCATGCTCACGGTTGTCTTCACGCCAACGCTCGCTGGCGGCAAATACAAACCAGTTGCGCACATCGGTAACTTTGGCCGTCCAGCGGCGGTCTTGGTCCGTTTGCCCCGTACGTCCGCGCAAGCGCTCAATGATGGCCTTGACCTGTAAAAATTTAGCTTCAGAATACTGCGCGTCGTCAAGCGTTTGCGTCGCATTCTTGACATTGGAGTCCTCGCCAGACAATGACCCATCCAGACACGCCTTCAGCTCAATTTGAAAGTCACGCACCTCTACATCTTGCGTGGGTTGCGCTTGCAGCAAAATAAACCGGCCTGGGTTGTAGTCAATCTGTGCCAGCGACAAGTTGATCAGGTCAATACGCTCTTTGATGGTCTCTCGCTCCCTGCGCAGTTGCGAGCTAAAGTTGGCCAGCTCGCGGATGGTGTTTTCTTTGAGCAATGCTTTGAACTGGGCTTCAAAGCGCGGCAGGTCATCTTGCGCCAATTGACTGAACAGCTTGCGGTACTCGCCAGCGGCTTCAATGGAGGTATCTATTTCACGCGTATCCAGCGGGTACTGATTGGCGAAAAAACTCATAGCCGCCGTGACTTTGCCCATCAAGCGATTAGCCTTGAGTGTGTCGTTGTCGATTGAGCTTTGCAAACTGTCCCTGAGCTCGCTTTCGCGCCTTGAGCAGCTGTCTAGCGTGAGGTTTTGACCACTGACCAACTCACTGAGTAATTGCCCAAGCTGCAGGGCGGTGTCTACAGAAATTGTGTGCGTAGCGGTTTGATTGATTAGCCATAGGGTTTGGCCGCGCTGCTCTTGGGCATCACTGATTTTTTGCTCCGTCTTGGCTCGCTTGTCGCTTTGCTCTTTGAGTTTTGTGTCAATCACCACCACGCCGGCTTCAAGTTCAGCCAGTCGTTCAGTCAGTGTCTTCAGCACATCAGACGCGACTCGGATGGTGTTGAGTTCGTCCTGAAGCTGCGAAATGTCAAGCACCAGACCAGGCCAATCCAGCTCGCGGTAGTCTTGAAATTCCACCAGCTTGTCCAGCGTTGACAGTATTGTGTCTATGCGGTTTTTGTCTTTTTGCAGCGCCGCTATCACGCCGCCTAAGCGCGCCAAGCCGACTTCTTGCAACTTGGCTTTGTTTTGTAACGCATCAAGCTTGGCGGTATTGCTTAAGCCCAGTACGTAGCGGCTGCGGTCATCAATGCGGTGGCGATCGTCTTTTTCGTGGCGCTGCGTATTTTTAATTTGCCCGGCGCGGGTGATGGCTTTGTCTTCCCGCCGAAACTGGTCCTGCGTGGTGCAGCACGCCAGGTCAAACCGCTCGTGTACCGCACGGTCTAACCAGTTGTAAAACGGCGAGTCCGGTTTGAGGTTGATTTTTCGGATCATTGAATCTGCGTGCGGGCTGGCCTGACTTGGGCGTTGCGACTGCGGCACTTTGAAGTAAACAATGCGGCCCTTCAGGTGGGTTTGATCAACCCATGCTGCCACAGCAGCATATTGCACCTCTGGCACCAAGAGCGACAGCCCAAAGCTGTGCATGACCCGCTCAATCGCACCTTCCCAGTCGCGTTCAGTGTCACGCACTTCTATCAATTCACCCGCAAACGGCATGGATGCCTCGCTGTAGCCCGTGGCCTGGCACAAAGCCGCGCGCAGGGCAATTTGCGCCATGTCAATGTTGCTGCGGCGGTTTTTCAGGCTGGTGATTTCTGCGCTGAGCAGCTTGTAAGTGTCGTTTCCATTTTGAAACTCAACACTTTTTTCTAGCCACTGGTTTTGCACAGTGGTTGCGTGCTCTAACTCCGCAATGCGCATATGAGCGCAGCTTTGCTGCTGAATCAGCAAATCCTCCATGCTGCTGACGCTAAGCAGTCCTAGTTGTTTGCGCAACTCGTTATAGCGATTGGCCTTGTCTTTTCGCCGCACCGCTTCGCGCTCTTTGCGCGCGATGTCCAGCTCAATTTGCGAAATACGGTCGCCGCCATTGCGGGCAATCGCATCACGCTGCTGGCGGGCTTGCAGCTCTAACGCCAGTTTTTGTGCCAGGAGCTTGTCGACTTTGCTGGTTTCGATTTCGAGCGTTTCGGTCAAGGTTTGCAGGCGCTCGTCCAGCAAATTTAACTTAAGCCCAGCAAAGTAAGGCTTCAGGGCGTCTCTGGCCGTGCGCAGCAAGTGCGTGCTGGCCAGCAGTTCAGCGTGCTTGTCGCAATCAGCCACGATGGGCATCAGCAGTTCAAGCTGGCGCTTGGCTTTTAGCACCGCAGCGTGGGCGCGCGTTAGGTCGTCGAAATGCGTGATCAAACCGTCAATGCGCGACTTGACATCAAACGGTTCCAGCATGTGTTGGCGCACAAAGTCGGTCAGGTTGCCTACTGACTTCATCGACACGGTTTGGGCAAACAGCTCCAGCGCCTGATCGCCATCAATCCCAAAGCGACGGCAAAACTCGGCGCTGTAGGCTTTGAAAGCATCCAGCACCAGCACACCGCCTTTGCGCAAGCGGCTGCGCAGAGCAGTGGGTGTGGTGCCAAAGTTTGAAAAATCAGCCGTGATGCTCAAACGCTGGTCAGCCACCAGGAAAAACCGCTCGGGCATGACCACGCTGTCTTTAAGCCAAAACACCTGCGCCAGGGTGACGGTTTGGCCTAGGGCGGCATTGTGAAACACCGCCAAAATAACCGAATAACTGCTGGCATCACGCAGCGCCACGGGCTTGGCGTTGCCACTGGCTTCGTTACGCTCTGACTTGTAATGACCCAGCACGTACGAACGCAGCGAGCGCTCTTTGGCATCAGCCCCTGCAGCTTTGTTGTAGGCAATGCGCTGGCTTGGCACCAGCAGCGTGGTGATGGCATCGACCAGCGTTGACTTGCCTGAACCAATGTCGCCCGTCAGCAACCCATTGCGGCCGTTTAGGCTCAAGCTCCACACACGTTTGTCAAAGGTGCCCCAGTTCAAGACTTCGAGTTGGGTGAGGCGAAAGCCTGCGAGTTGCACACCTTCGCTAGCGCTCTCACCCCTGCTCTCTCCCGCTGGCGGAAGGGGGGGGTGGAGCGAAACGGCAGTGTCGAAAAGATCAGGGCTTGTCATCGGCGTCCTCCAGCGCAGAGCGTGCCAACTCCGCCTGGTAAGCGGCTAGCCGCTGGTCGAAGTCGGACAGCCACTGCGCGTCGACAAACGCCTTCAAGATACGGCGCACCTCATACGTCGGCTCTTGCCCAGCGGCTTGCGGCTTGAGGCGGCGCACAAAGCCCAGCTCAATGACCTTGTTCAAATAGGTTTCTACGTTGTCAATCAAGCGTGACTCGTTAGACCCGGCGGGCAAAAACACACGAATCAGCTCAACCACCGCATCACGGGGCAAGATGAGGCGCACCTCGCCGCCGCTGGCATCAAACTCGACCAGCTTTTTACGCAGCAGCGCTAACAGCAAGCTGACGTGAAATGTCAGCGGTTGGCGGCGTACCAGGCGGGGTAACTTGGGGCTGTCTTCGTCCTCAGCAGTGCTTTTGGATTGCAAAAATGCATAGCCCTCGGCCTCGTCCAGCGTCAAGTCCAGCGCCAGCACGGCGGTGTAGTCGCGCACGCGGCTTTGCAGTTTGAGCAGTGCCGCCCACAGTGCGGTGTCTTCTTCACGGTAAACCACACCTTTGAGCAAGGGCACAACCACCGCTGTCAAGTCGTGTTGGGCAGCCGCTGGCTGGCTGTCAGCGATTGGTTCTAGTCCGAGTGTCGATGGTATATCCATCATCAATTCCTCACAAAAATAATGCGTGGCATGTGGGCACTGCGCAGCGCACCGCCGGCGCTTAGCCAGCTAACCGTTTCCAGGGTTTCCTCATCCACGACCGCTTGCCCGGCCACGCTGGCCAACTGCAAGTACGCGACCAACTCCGCCAAGCCTTGCTGCAAAGGGCGGCTTTGCAGTAATTCGACCAAGCTGACTTGAGGTTTGATTTGCAGCGACTGGCGGATACAGCTGGCTAGCTGCGCTTTGTCAACGCGCACCTGCGAGAACAACACATTGGCATCTAGCTGCTCATCACCGACTTCCAGTTTTAAATTATTCAGCACAGTCTTGACAGGAGCGCTAAACAAAGGACGCTCCATCGGCAGGTCAATGCTGGGGTTAAGCGCGTTGATGTGGTGCAGCGTGCCGGGCGGTACCGTCTCCCTCAAGCGCAAGGCTTTGGATTCAATGCCGTGCAGCAAGTCCATGATGCGGCGGTTTTCCAACCAGGCCTGGTCGTCTAAAAATCTTCTGAGTTGCTGTGACAGCAGCGCCACGGTGCGCTGGGCGTGTTCACCCGCTTGCAGCCAGTCGTAATGCACCCGCCTCAAACGCTTGTCAGGCGACAGTTCGGCCACGGGCGGCAGCGCCAGCACCCGCTCTAGCAGCGCCGTTAGCTCATCTTGGCGTGATTGGGACATTAAAAAGTCCCAAAAAGCGCGAAAGCTCTTGCCTTGGTCTGAATCAGTGATCGCATCGCGCTCGCCCATGATGCTGTGCAGCAGCGCACCCCTGCCTTGCCCGTGAGGCGAATCAGCGCCATCCCACAGCGCAATGCGCTCACGCACCG
>JAYVPR010000280.1:0-6007 GCA_043757245.1 Polaromonas sp.
ACGACGTCTGGTTGAGTTTGCGGGCCAGATAGCCGTCTAGCCAGTCGGTCGCTGCAAACACCACAAACATCACGGTTGCGATCAGATTACGGTCTACAGCGGGGATATCAATGTAGAAAACCCCAACGATCAGCGGGATCGCGATGATGCGCGTCCAGGTCATGATGGTGGGGATGGTCCAGAACTTCATGCAGTATTTTGGCATGAGCCAGCCCACTCAATGCAACGCCCGGTAAATCTCGTCGGCCAGTTCTTTTGAAATGCCGTCGACGGTGGCGATGTCTTCAGCGCTGGCCGAGGCAATGGCGCGTATGCCGCCAAAGCGTTGCAACAGGCTGGCACGGCGCTTGGGGCCTATGCCTTCAATGTCTTCCAGCCTGCTGGCACCGGTGCGCACGCTGGCCCGCTTGGCACGCATACCCGTGATGGCAAAGCGGTGGGCTTCGTCGCGGATTTGCGCAATCAGCATCAGCGCGGCCGAGTCGCGGCCCAGATAAATTTTGTCACGCCCGTCAGCAAACACCAGTTCTTCCAGGCCGACTTTACGGCCCTCGCCTTTTTCAACGCCAGCAATCAGACCCAGGTCCAAACCCAGCTCGCTAAACACCTCACGCGCCATGGATACTTGGCCTTTGCCACCATCGACAAGCACCAGATCTGGCAGACGCGCATCGTTATTTTTAACCGCCTCGGCCAGCTTGCTGTAGCGGCGGGTCAACACTTGACGCATGGCGGCGTAGTCGTCGCCCGGCGTGATGCCTTCAATGTTGTAGCGACGGTATTGCGCGCTTTGCATTTTGTGTTCGTGAAACACGACGCACGATGCCTGCGTGGCCTCACCCGCCGTGTGCGAAATATCAAAGCACTCTATTCTCAGGGTCGCCAAATCGACCGACAAATCCAACGCCATCGCCTCGGCCAACGCCCGGGTGCGAGCTTGCTGGCTGCCCTGCTCTGCCAGCAGGCGCGCCAGTTGCAACTCAGCGTTTTTCATCGCCATGTCCAGCCAGATGCGGCGCTGCTCACGCGGCTGGTGAATGGCGGCAAACTTCACGCCGCTCTGCGCAATCAATGCTGCAATGAGTTCTTTGTCAACCGGCTCGCTGCACACCAGCATGGGGGGGACGTGTATGTCGATGTAGTGTTGTGCAATAAAAGCCTCTAACACCAGTGCCTCTAGCGACTTGGCTTTGCTGGCAAGCGTTTCTCCGGCATCAACTTCTGAGTCCAGCTCGGCCACATCTACTGCATTTTCAATGTGTGTCGGGAAGTACGGCCGATCGCCCAAATGCCGCCCACCGCGCACCATCGCCAGGTTAACGCATGCTCGACCGCCCTGCACTTTCACGGCCAATATGTCAACATCCTTGTCACCGCCGATTTCCATCGATTGCTGGTGCAAAACCTTCGACAGCGCCGACATCTGGTTGCGCAGTTCGGCGGCCTTCTCGAACTCCAGCTTCTCAGCATGAGACAGCATGTTTTGCTCCAGGCCCGTTAATATCTCTTGCGTTTCGCCGCGCAAAAACTTTTCAGCATTTGCCACGTCCTGTGCGTAATCCTCAGCCGTGATATGACCCACGCAAGGCGCAGAACAGCGTTTGATCTGGTACAGCAAACATGGCCTGCTGCGGTTGTTGAACACCGTGTCTTCGCAGGTGCGCAGCTTGAAGACTTTTTGCAGCAGAAGAATGCTTTCTTTCACCGCCCAGGCGCTGGGGTAAGGGCCAAAATATTTGTGCTTTTTTTCGACCGCACCACGGTAGTACGCCACTCTCGCAAACTCATGGGTTGCCAGCTTTAAATACGGGTAACTTTTATCGTCACGGAACAAAATATTAAAACGTGGGTTCAACGTTTTAATCAGGTTGTTCTCCAGCAGCAGCGCCTCGGCTTCCGAGCGCACCACCGTGGTTTCCATGCGCGCAATTTTGGTCACCATGTGACCGATACGCGTGCCGCCATGGTTTTTTTGAAAGTAATTGGCAACGCGTTTTTTCAGGTTACGCGCCTTGCCCACGTACAGCACGCCGCCTTCTACATCAAAGTAGCGGTAAACGCCTGGCAGTGCAGGCAACGCAGCGACTTCTTCAAGCAATTCGGGTGCAAATTCAAAATCTTTTGTCATGCCGTATTGTGGACAATCCGCTGATGGCAAACCTGCAATGGGATATTTTTTGCAAAGTCATTGACAACTTTGGTGACATCGGCATCTGCTGGCGGCTCTGTGCCGACCTGGCGGCCAGAGGCCAGCACGTACGGCTGTGGGTGGACGACAGCCGCGCCCTGCCATGGATGGCGCCCAACGGCTGCGAGGCGGTACAGGTGTTTGCGTGGACTGATTCGCTCGATGTGTCTTGTCTGGAGACCAAACCCTGCGACGTGCTGATTGAAGCTTTTGGTTGTGAAGTCGCTCCTCAATTTATAGCTGCTTGCGCTCGTATTCATTTGGATGAAGGTAAAAAAAACCATCTGAAACCGCTGTGGATTAACCTCGAATACCTGTCGGCAGAGCCTTATGTCGCCAGAAACCATGGTTTGACCAGCCTGGTCAGCAGCGGGCCAGCGGCGGGATGGCAAAAAGTGTTTTTTTACCCCGGCTTCACGCCGGACACCGGGGGCTTGCTGCGAGAACCCGACTTGCTGCATCGGCAAGCGGTTTTTGACCGTGTGGCGTGGCTGATGCAGCACGGGATTGACTGGCAAGGTGAAACTCTCGTGTCTTTGTTTTGCTACGAACCACCTGCTTTGGCGCAATTTTTGGGCGAGTTGCAGCAAAACGGCATCAATGGCCACTCCGTGCGCCTGCTGGTGGCGGCCGGGCGTGCGACTGAAGCTGTGAGAGGCATGGAAACCGTAAAAGCATCAAAAGCAGCTAAAAATATCTATGAAATAGGTAAAAAGACCAATGGATACATGCGTAACAAGCTATCAATTTCATATCTGCCGCTACTTAGTCAAACAGACTTTGACCACCTGCTCTGGGCCAGCGACGTCAACTTTGTACGGGGTGAAGACTCGATTGTTCGCGCCATCTGGGCGGGGAAACCATTTGTCTGGCAGATCTACCCGCAAGACGACGGGGCGCACGGCACCAAGTTGGAGGCGTTTTTGGAGATGCTGTCCGCGCCGCCCAGTTTGCGTGCCTTTCACAGGGTTTGGAATAGCTTGGCAAGCAGCGCCCTTCCGCCGCTGCCTGATTCGAATGAGTGGGAGCAAACAGCGGCCAATAACCGCTTACGGCTGGCAAAGCAGCTTGACCTGACCAACAGCCTGCTCGAATACGCTGCAAAAAACCGCTAAAATCACGGGTTTTGCGCTGCACATCTCACCGCAAATTCTTCAAAGCCAAAAAGCTTAAAAACTCAAGAACTCACCATTAATCAGACAAGTTATGAAAATCGCTCAAGAAATTCGCGCCGGTAATGTCATCATGCACGGCAAAGACCCGATGGTGGTGCTTAAGACCGAATACAGCCGTGGTGGCCGCAACTCGGCCACCGTGCGCATGAAGCTCAAAAGCCTGATTGGCAGCTTCGGCACAGAAAACGTATTCATGGCCGACGACAAAATTGACCAGGTCATTCTGGACAAAAAAGACTGCACCTACTCCTACTTTGCTGACCTGATGTACATCTGCATGGACGCGGACTACAACCAGTACGAAGTCGAAGCAGAAAACATGGGCGATTCGCTCAACTATCTGCAAGACGGCATGGAACTCGAGGTCGTGTTTTACGAAGGCAAAGCGATTTCAGTTGAGCTGCCCACCAACGTCGAACGCGAAATCACCTGGACGGAGCCCGCCGTGAAAGGCGATACGTCAGGCAAAGTGTTGAAACCTGCCAAGATTGCCACTGGCTTTGAAATCGGCGTGCCGATTTTTGTGGCGCAAGGCGATGTGGTTGAAATTGATACCCGCACGGGTGAGTACCGCAAACGGGTTTAAGCCGCTCACACCTCTGCAAAAAAAGGGCTCTGTCAGAGCCCTTTTTTATTTAGTTAACAAACCTCACAATGCCATATGGATCAAACACAAGACCTCTCTGCCAGCCGCCTGAGCAACGCCTGGGCAGAACTGCAGGCCCATGCCCGAGACCAGCAACCGCTGGAGGCCGATGCCTACCGCCTGGCATTTGCTGACCCGGAGTTTTTACTCAGGCGTGAAACACGCGGTATCCGCATGCAACTGGAAATGCTCAAGCCCGAACTGAGTCAGCACGAACAAGGCATTGAAAGCACCGTGGTGGTATTTGGCAGCGCCCGCTTCCCGTCGCCCGAGACAGCCAGTGCATCGTTGGCTGCAGCCCAGGCCAATCTGGCAAAAATCAATGCGGCTGAAGCTGATTCTGCGGCACTGCTTGATGCGCAAGATGCCTTGATGGTCGCAGAACGCCACACCCGCAACGCTTACTACTACGACCAGGCACGCTTGTTTGCGCGCCTGGTCGCGGCGCACAGCAACGTCTTGCCTTTAACGGACCAGCTGTTTATCTGCACTGGCGGCGGGCCAGGAATTATGGAAGCGGCCAACCGCGGCGCGCATGAGCTGTGTGCGCCAACCGTAGGGCTGAACATTGTGTTGCCGCACGAACAATCAGGCAACAAATACATCACGCCGTCTTTAAATTTCAAGTTTCACTATTTTGCGCTGCGCAAAATGCACTTCATGATGCGGGCCAAAGCGTTGGTTGCTTTCCCTGGCGGGTTTGGCACGCTCGATGAGCTGTTTGAAATCATCACGCTGGTGCAAACGGGCAAAGCGAAAGCGCTACCCATTGTGCTGTTTGGCGCTGACTACTGGAAACGCTTGGTCAACTTTGATGTGCTGATTGAAGAAGGCGCCATATCACCCCAAGATTTGAAGCTGTTTCATTACGTGGATGAGCCGCAAGAAGCTTGGGACATCATCAAGACGTTTTATCAGCTTTAAGTCCCCCAAGCCAGCCAGCTCGCGAGCCGAAGCCTACCGCAGCACCCGCTGCCCTCAACATCCAGGTTAGCCCCATTATTCGCCGGCCGCCGATGGCATCCGTCCAAGCGTAAAACCGGCATCCACCGAGATCAACTGGCCGGTCACGACGGAATCGGGTTCGAGCAACCAACAGACTGCGCTGGCGATCTGTTCCGGCTGACTGATCTTGCCGAGCGCGGCGACCGCAGCGAACTGGCTTTTCACGCGTTCGTACGCTTCCTCTCCGAGGCCGTCGCGCATCCATCGACCTTCTATCATGCCGGGTAGCACCGCGTTGACGCGGATTGCCGGCGCTAGCGTGCGCGCGAGGCCCAAGGTCAGGATATTCAGCGATGCCTTCGACAGAACGTAAGGAAACGAGCTGCCGCTGCCGGTCTGGCCGGCAATCGACGAAACATTGACAATCGCGCTACCAGGTTGCATATATTTTGAAGCCGCGCGCGCCATTTGGAACGAACCGATTGCATTGACGCCAAATATGCGCTGGAAGTCGGCGGCATCGACGCCATCAAGGTTGGCCATCGGCACGAACTTGGTGATGGCGGCGCTGTTGACCAGCGCATCGAGACGGCCCCAGCGGTCGATCGCCTGCTGCACCAGCGCCTTGCAGTCGGCGTCGATAGCGACGTCGCCCTGCACCGCGATGGCATCTGCGCCGGCGGCAATACAGTCGTCGGCCACGCCGGCGGCTAGGTCGCTGCTGCGGCTGTAATTGATCAGTACGTTATAGCCTTTGCCGGACAGCATGCGGGCGGTGGCAGCACCTACACCGCTGGCGGCGCCGGTGATGATCGCTACTCTACGAGGGGGTTGCATTTTTATCTATCTCCAAACGCGGATGCATTATTTTCATGGTGAAACGACGATCTTGCCATGCACCCTGCGCTGCATTAATGCATGCAGCGCGGCGCCTGTCTGTTCCAGAGAGTAGCGTCCGGATACCAGCGGCTTGATCTTTCCATTTTTATACAGATCGACCAAATCCTTCAGATCCGTGGTGTTGTTCCCGGGCTCCCGGCGCACAAAATCACC
>JAYVPR010000281.1:0-5989 GCA_043757245.1 Polaromonas sp.
GGGCATGCACGATGCGGGCACTGTTTCTGCACTTGCCCCCACCCTAACCCTCCCCCGGAAGGGGAGGGAACAAGACGAAAACGACCTGAGTAGTTACCAATCATGTATTTAAAAAATCAGGAAGTGGGTTTCAAGTCAGTCTGGCTTAGCTGGTAGAGCGAAGCCGCGCTGTCTGGCTCGGTATTTGGCGTTTTTTCAAGCACCCACTGCTTGTTATGAAAAGCCGCTACCGTTGGGCGATGGGCAATCGACACCATGCCGCCTTTGACCGACTGGATGTGCGCCTGCAATTTTTCATACAGCGTCTTCTCGGCCACTTCGTCCAGCGCGGCTGTGGCTTCATCGGCAAAGATCCATTGCGGTTTTTTAAGCAAGACCCGCGCAATCGCCAGGCGCTGCTGCTCGCCACCCGACAGCTTTTGGCTCCAGGCGTCATGGTCATCGAGCCTGCTGCACAGCTTGGGCAGCAGCGCGTCCGTCAAGGCCTGCTGGAGTGCCGCGTCGCTGTAAGCGCTAGCGGGCTGTGGGTAGGCCAGGGCATCGCGCAACGACCCATCCGGAAAGTACGGCCGCTGCGGGATAAACATGGCACCTGCAGGCAAATGCGTTTGTCCTTTTGAAAACGGCCAGATACCCGCAAACACCCGAAACAAGGTGGACTTGCCGCTGCCAGACGGGCCTTTGAGCAGCACCCTGTCGCCCGGCGCGGCGGACAATTCAGCTTGCTCCAGCAGTACCTGGCCATTCGGTAGTTGAATCGTCAGGTTCTGCGCGGTCAGCGTGTTAACAGCCAGCACGTTAACAGCCGGCATGTCAGTCGCAGGATGGTCTGCATTTGCTATTATTTTAGTAGCTCCTTGTTCCCGTATTTGTTCGGCTGTGGCTATTAAATTATCCTCAAAACTGGTGAGACGGTCAGTCGTGGCGCGCCAGCTGGCCAGGCTCGCATAGTTGTCAACAAACCAGCTCAGTGCGTCTTGCACGCGCCCAAACGCGGATGCAATTTGCATCAACTCACCGAGCTGAATCGCCCCGCTGAAAAAGCGCGGCGCGGCCACCAGGAACGGAAAAATAATCGCCGCCTGGCCAAAAAAACTGGTGAACCAGATCAGGTTCTTTTGCTTCTTTATCAGTTTCAGGTAGTTTGACAAAACGCTTGAAAACCGCGTGTCGAGGTGGCTACGTTCAACCTGCTCACCCTTGTCGAGCGCAATCGATTCGCTGTACTCCCGCACCCTGACCATGTGGTGGCGAAAGTTGGCCTCGTAGCGTTGCTGTTCAAAGTTGAGCTTGATTTGCGGGCGGCCAATGAAATGGGTGATCAAGCTGCCCGCGAGGCAATACAGCAGCGCCATCCACACCATGAAGCCTGGAATGCTGTAGCTGCTGCCCGCCAGCGTAAAAGAAAAGTTACCCGACAAGCCCCACAAAATACCCACAAAGCTGACCAACGTGACCACGGCATTCAGCAAGCCCATGCTGAGCGACACCGTGTAGGTGGTAAACAGGTTGATGTCTTCCTGTATGCGCTGGTCCGGGTTGTCTGAGGTAGCCTCGGGCTTGCCTGAAAAACGCGCCAGCTCCAGGCTGTAAAAAGCGTGGTCGGCCAGCCAGCGTTTCAGGTAATCAGCGGTCATCCAGGCGCGCCAGCGCACCTGCAGCAACTGCGTCAGGTAAAACTTGTAAACCGCAATGACGATAAGCGCAAAAGCCAGGTAAGTGAAGCGGCCAAGCTGCTGCCAAAAAACCGCCTGGTCCTTGTTTTGCAGCGCGTCGTAAAACACCCGGTTCCAGTCGTTCAGCAGCACCAGCATGTACACCGAGGCCAGGTTCAGCGCCACAATCGCCGCCAGTAAACCCCGCGCTTTCCACTTCTCATCAGACCGGAAGTAGGGTGCTGACAAAGCCCAGACGCGTTTTAAAAAAGCACTGAAGTTTTTAAGGTTCGCCATACACCAGTTCTTATTTCAATGGGTTCGACACGCCGCTGGCCACATGGCCCGCCGGCACGTGCTGGGCGGCTGAATCAACGTGGCCAGTCTGGTCGTCAAAGAAAAAATCAGGCTCAAATTCACGCAAAAATTCGCCCTTGGCCAAACCGCCTAAAAACATCGCTTCATCGACCTCAATGTTCCAGTCCATCAGCGTGCGAATGGCGCGTTCGTGGGCCGGTGCGCTTCTGGCGGTGACCAGCGCCGTGCGGATACGCATGTGCGGCGTGCCTGCCTGCTGCAAGCCGTGCAACGCCTTGAGCAGCGGCATGAAAGGCCCGGGTGGCAGCGGCTTGCCAGAGTGCTTGCGTTCATGCTTTTGAAACGCATCCAGACCGTCTTTTTGAAAGACCTTTTCGGCCTGGTCTGAAAATAAAACCGCGTCTCCGTCAAAGGCAATCCGCACTTCATTCGGGTAGGTGGTTTTGGCATGCACCGCGTGGGTGGCTACGGTGGCAGCGGCAAAGCCTGCGTTGAGGGCGGCACGCACGTCGTCGGGGTTGGCAGATAAAAACAAATTAGCCTGCAAGGCCTTCAGGTAATGGTACGGCGCGCGGCCTCGGGTGAACACACCGCGCCCGAGTTGCAGCTTGTTCAGGTCCGCCGAGCGGAAGATGCGCAGGCCCGACACAGGGTCGTTGCGCGACAGCATGACAACTTCGACCCGTTTGACTGGATGGTTCGGCTCATTGTTAAACGCCAGCAGCTTTTTGATCAGTGAAAAAGCCACGCCCGGTTTGGCAGGTTGCTCCAGCCTTTCGAGCTGTAGCTTCATGTAGGCGCGGTCGTCGGTTTGCTCGAACACGCGGTTTTCTTCTTCCAGGTCAAACAGCGCCCGGGAGGAGATGGCGACAACGAGTTGCCCGTCAAGATTGGTGGCCATGGTGGTTTTCTTTTAAGGTTTTGCTGCTACTGCTACTGCTACTGCTACTGCTACTGCTACTGCTACTGCTACTGCTACTGGCATTGTTATTGGTTTTGCTCTGTAACGCATGAATTCCTATATCCGTTCGCCCTGAGCCTGTCGAAGGGTCTGCCTGTGCGAGCTAGGCTTCGACCCTTCGGCGGGCTCACTGCCTACTATTGCTCCGGCTCGTTGAAGTGTTAATTTCCCGTTCGAGCTGAGCCTGTCGAAGCTTATTTTGCGCAGGGAAACCCTTCGACAAGCTCAGGGCGAACGGATTGAGAAGTCACACTTTACAAGGCCGGATCAATAGGCTCAGCCTGAACGGAGACCTCCTACTTTATCGGGCCGGAGCAAAAGTTTGCACCATTGTCCATAGCTTGGCGCGTCAACCGGCCATTCGTCCGCCCGGCTGATCTGCCGAATGCCCTGCGCAATCAGGGTTGCCGCGCGAATGACACCGGCGTGGGTCACCCACAACGTGTCTTTTGCGGGGTCTAGTTCGTCGAATGCTGCGGCGACGCGCGCCATGAACTGCGTCACGCTTTCCCCCGTGCCGCCAGCAGGGTAGTTGGCAAAATCTGCCGTCCAGGCGGCAAGCTCGTCTGGGTCAATATCCGCCCAGGGGCGGCCTTCCCATTGGCCAAAGTTCATTTCTTGCAGTTTTAACTCGCTTTTAACCATTAAATCGGGTTGTAGCCCAATCAATTCATGGGCTAGCAGCTCACATCTTTGTAGCGGTGAAGTGTTGACAGCAATACCCTTGGGGAGTATTTCGTGCAGTTCCCGGGCGCAGGCTTGGCTAGCCTCCAGGTCGGCCCTGACATCCAGCTGGCCGTAGCAGATGCCTTTGTCAATCAACGGCAAAGCGTGCCTGACTAGAAAAAGGGTCATAAGCAGAGCGTCATAAAGCGATGGCAAGCCCAAGATAAAAAGCAATCTCGCACACCTGCTGTGCGCAACCTAGGCAATCCCCCGTAAAGCCCTGCAGGCGGCGTTTGAAAAGCCGATGCATCCACAGCAGTGCGACCAAGGAAAAACCGCAAGCTACTATCAAATCAATAGCTTCTTGCGCATACAAAACAAGGGCTAGAGCCGTAAAACACCATACAAAAGCGGTCAAAAGGCTGTTTAAACTGATCCGATCGGCCAGGGGCTTGGACTTCGACGCTGCGGTGTCGCCCACATGCGGTAGCCAGTAAATCAGCAGCAGCGGCAAGGTGCGCGACACCACATGGCCTGCAAATAGCGCGGTGCACACGTACCAAGCCTTGAACGGGGCTTCGTCCCAGCCTTCGGGCACGCCATCAAAGCTGCCCAGCAAAGCCACAACAGCTACTTTTGCCAGCAGCGCCAGCACCAAAGCCATCGCGCCAAATGCGCCTACCCGCGAGTCCTTCATGATCTCAAGTGCGCGAGCCTTGTCATAACTGCCGCCCAAACCGTCAGCCACATCGGCCAGGCCGTCTTCATGAAAGCCGCCTGTGAGCAAGACAGTCGCTATGGTTGACAGCGCGGCGGCGACCAGCGGTGCATAAGCCGTGTCTGGCAAAAGCGCCGCCAGCAGCGCATAGCAAAGCGCCGCCACAGCGCCCACCAGCACACCCACCCCGGGGAAATGCCCCGCGCTGGCCCGCAGCATGGCGGGGCTAAAACCAACCCACTCGGCCAGGCGTCCGGTGATGGGAATGCGGGTGAAAAACTGCACGGCCAGCAGGTAGTGGCGAATAAATAGCATCATGGGTTTGCCCAAAGATCCGTCATTCCCGCGAAGGCGGGAATCCAGACCGAGACTTGAACAGCAAACAGTCGCACATGATTGACGACCGACCTGGATACCCGCCTTCGCGGGTATGACGGGTGCTGCGGGTATGACGGGTGCTGCGGTGCTTCATGCTTTCCCGCTCACGCCCGCTGACTCAAAACTCGCCATGTCATTCATCAAAAGCGCAGCCGATTGAACCATCGGCCAGGCCAGCAGCGCGCCGGTGCCTTCGCCCAGCCGCATGTCCAAGTCCAGCAGCGGCCGTGCAGTCAGGTGCGCCAGCATCAGGTGGTGGCCACGCTCGGCGGAGCGGTGGCAAAACACCATGTAGTCTTTGGCTGCGGGGACTAGCGCACAAGCTACCAGCGCAGCACTACCGGCAATAAAACCATCGACCAGAATCACCCGGCGTTCGCTGGCCGCTTGCAGCATCGCGCCCGTCATCATGGCGATCTCGAACCCGCCCAGTGCGGCCAGCGCGTCCAGTGGCCTTGCTGCTGCATGCAGGGCGGCTGCTTTGGATAAAACCGCTTGTTTGTGCAGCAGCTGTGGGTCCGTCAAGCCGGTGCCGCGCCCGGTAGCGTCAACAATCGACACGCCCGCCAAACGATGCAGCAACAGCGCGGCAGCAGAGGTGTTGGCAATGCCCATTTCACCAAAAGCCACCAGGTTACCGGGCAGGCTTGCCAGCACGTCTGCGCCCGCTTGCAGAGCCGCATGGAGCTGGTGCGCTGTCATCGCCGGGCCCGTCGCCAGGTTGTGCGTGCCATGCGCGATTTTGCGTTTGATGAGTTGTGGGTGGTCTGCCAGGTCGCTGGCCACGCCTGCATCCACCACATGCAGCGCAAAACCATGCTGCCGCGCCAGCACATTGATAGCCGCGCCGCCAGACAGCATATTGGCCACCATTTGCATCGTGACGGCTTGCGGGAAGGCCGATACGCCCTCCGCCGCAACCCCATGGTCAGCGGCGAAGACGAGCATCTGCGGTTTCTCGAAAGCCAACGCCTCGCTGCGCTGAATCAAACCCAGTTGCAGCGCCAAATGTTCAAGCTGGCCTAGCGCACCCAGCGGCTTGGTTTTGTGGTCAATGTTGTGTTGCAGCCTGGCTGCTAAAACGGCATTGGCGGTGCTGTCAATCGCTGGCAGCTGGAAGGTTTTTTGGGTCATAAAAATAAGTGTAACTACTCAGCCCGGCAGAAAAACAGCCTTCACCGCAGAGACGCAGAGAGCGCAGAGCAAGAGGAGGTAAGAAAAAGAAAAATTTCTCTGCGAGCCTCTGCGTGCTCTGCGCCTCTGCGGTGAATGACTTCTATGGTCAGCTTCGTG
>JAYVPR010000282.1:0-5971 GCA_043757245.1 Polaromonas sp.
GATTCAGCACTCGTCAACCAGGCATATGAAGACACCAGCTTGCCGATTGGGCTGGGCCAAACCATCAGCAAGCCGAATGTTGTGGCGCGTATGTTGGAGCTGCTGGTAAGGGGCCATGTTGGCAAACTGGGCCGGGTGCTGGAGATTGGTACGGGCTGCGGTTACCAGGCGGCTTTGCTGGCGCAATTGGCCACAGAGGTCTACAGCATCGAGCGGCTGCGCGGTCTGCACGATAAGGCGCGGGACAACCTGCGCCCGCTGCGGGTGGCCAATTTGCACCTGTTGTTTGGCGACGGCATGGCAGGCTATGCCAGGGGCGCGCCGTATGCGGCCATCATTGCTGCTGCGGGCGGTGAGGCTTTGCCCCAGGCATGGCTTGACCAATTGGCCATCGGGGGGCGGCTGGTAGCACCCGTGCAGGGCGCAAATGGCGCCCAAGCACTGGTGGTGGTTGATAAAACCGAACGCGGCATGACACAAACATTGCTGGAGCCGGTGTACTTTGTGCCTTTAAAATCAGGTACAAGCTGAAAAAGCCCTTTTTAAAGTCCATAGGCAGGAAACAATGCGATCAATTCCCCATACTTTGCTGCATGCGCTGATGGCTGTCACTGTCATCGTGGCTGCAGGTTGTAGCTCACGCTCTCTGACCAATGCACCCGTTGAAAACCGTGGTACCAGTACCTCACGGCCCGCCTCCAGCAGCGTGTCTGGTGCAATTGACACAGCGGGTATCAAGCAACTGCCAGGTTTTGAAAACGCTGGCAAGCCTGGCTACTACACCGTCAAGCCTGGCGACACGCTGCTTCGCATCGGGCTGGACACAGGTCAAAACTTTCGCGACATCGTGCGCTGGAACAATCTGGAGAACCCGAATCTGATTGAAGTTGGCCAGGTGCTGCGCATTGTGGCACCGAGTATCGACAACACACTGGTCGTGACGCGCCCCGTCATATCAGGCTCGGCTGTCACAACAACGGCTGCGGCTCCACTGCGGCCTGCCAGCGCGGCATCCGCGCCCGCTATTGCGCCAGCCGCCGCCAGTAGCCCCCAGCCCGCAGCCACTGAAGACGACATCGCCTGGATATGGCCTGCGCAGGGCAAGCTGATTGCTGGTTTTGACGACGTTAAAAACAAAGGTTTTGACATTGATGGCAAGGCCGGTGACCCCATCATTGCAGCTGGCGACGGCCGCGTTGTGTACGCCGGGGCAGGCCTGCGTGGCTACGGCAACCTGATAATTTTGAAGCACAACAACACGTTTTTAACGGCTTATGCACACAACCAGACACTGCTGGTCAAAGAAGACCAGTCGGTTAAAAAAGGCCAGAAAATTGCTGAGATGGGCAACAGTGATGCCGACCGCGTCAAGCTGCATTTTGAAATCCGTCGCCAGGGCAAACCGGTGGATCCGGCTCGATATTTGCCTGCCAGATAAGTGACAGTGCTTGACAACGCGGCAGCGCAGAATTACCCGCCCGACCTGCTCATCGTCGAGTCGCTAGACATCGACGCCCAAGGCATTGCCCACCGCGCAGACGGCAAGGTGGTGTTCATTGAAGGTGCGCTGCCATACGAGCTGGTCACGGCCAATGTGTACCGCAAAAAATCGTCGTTTGAAAAAGCCATGGTGATGCATATTCACCGTGAATCGTCGCAGCGCGTCACGCCGGGCTGCCCCTACTTTGGTTTGCACACGGGCGCATGCGGCGGCTGCAAAATGCAGCATTTACACATCGGCGCGCAAGTCGCTGTCAAGCAGCGGGTGTTGGAAGACAACCTTCAGCACATCGGCAAAGTCAAACCCGACAACTTGGTGCGCGCCATTGAAGGGCCAGCCTGGGGTTACCGCTACCGGGCGCGTCTGTCGGTGCGCTATGTGCGTAAAAAAGGCGAAGTACTGGTGGGTTTTCATGAACGCAAAAGCAGCTACGTGACCGACATGAAAAGCTGCCCAGTGTTGCCGCCACACGTCAGCAACATGCTGCTGCCGCTGCGCGCACTGATTGCCAGTCTGGACGCGAAAGAAACGGTGCCGCAGATTGAGCTGGCCTGTGGCGACAGCATCACAGCGCTGGTGTTGCGGCATATGGAAGACCTGAGCGATGGCGACAAAACTAAACTGCGCGCCTTTGCCGCCTCCAACCTCGGCCTGCAATGGTGGCTGCAACCTGGCGGGCTTGAGACTGTTGCGCTGCTTGATGAAAACGTGCCGCAGCTCAGTTATGCGCTGCCTGAATTTGGCGTGGTTATGCCGTTCAAACCGACTGACTTCACCCAGGTCAACCCGCACATCAACCAGGTGCTGGTCTCCCGTGCGCTGCGCCTGCTGGACGTGCAATCAAACGAGCGGGTGATTGACTGGTTTTGTGGGCTGGGCAACTTCACGCTGCCGCTGGCCACCCGTGCGGGTGAGGTGCTGGGCGTCGAGGGCAGCGACGTGCTGGTTGCCCGTGCGCGTGAAAATTATGAATCAAATAGGGCTGTATCCCAACAAATACGGGAGAAAACAGCTACTACTTTCATAGCGCGTAATCTGTTTGAAATGACACCCGCGATGCTGGTCAAAGACGGCTTGGCTGACAAATGGCTGGTAGACCCGCCGCGTGAAGGCGCATTTGAGTTGTTCAAGTCACTGGTGGCGCTGCATCAACAAATCATCACGGGTGTGCCGTGTGACGACGGCATTCACCAGCAAAGCCTGGTGCTGGGCAACTGGGTGTTGCCCAAGCGCATTGTGTATGTCAGTTGCAACCCAGCCACATTGGCGCGTGATGCGGGCGTGCTGGTGCAAAGCGGAGCTTACCGCTGTACGTCAGCCGGTGTGGTGAACATGTTCCCGCACACGGCGCATGTGGAGAGCATTGCGGTTTTCGACAGGACATAAAAAAAGAGCCCAAAGGCTCTTTTTTATCAATCGAGGAACCGCTCATTCCGTTTCCAGATCGATAGGGCACTAGGCGCGAAGCCGCAGACAGTGCTCTAGCACGGCAAGGCGAAGCAACAACATGTCGGATTGATATGGAAATGGTATCAGTCGCGGTCACCACCAAAGATGCCCAGCAGCGCCAACATGCTTTGGAAGATGTTGAACAGATCCAGGTAAATTGCCAGCGTAGCGCTGATGTAGTTGGTCTCGCCGCCGTCCATGACTTGCTTCAGGTCATACAGCAAGAAGGCACTGAACACAGCAATCGCCAGCGTGCTGATCACGGCCATCAGCATGGTTGAACCCACAAACACGTTGATGACGGCAGCCACCATGATGACCAGCGCGCCTGCAAACAGCCACTTGCTCATCCCGCTCAAGTCACGCTTGATGACGCTGGCCAAACTAGCCATCACGACCATCACGCCGGCTGTACCTGCGAAAGCTGTCATCACCAGAGATGCGCCGTTGCTAAAACCCAGCACCATACCAATCATGCGCGACAGCATCAAGCCCATGAAAAAGGTAAAGCCCAGCAGCACAGGCACGCCCAAGGCGGAGTTTTTCGTTTTTTCAATCGCGTAGATAAAACCGAATGCGCCGGCCATGAAGACGATGAGCCCCATGAACCCAGTAAGTTTGGCGGTAATGCCTGTGGCAACGCCAATGTAGGCACCCAGCACGGTAGGCAGCAGGCTCAGTGCCAGCAGCCAGTACGTGTTGCGCAAAACCTTGTTGCGTTCGGCGGGCGATGTTGTACCGTAGCCAATTATTTGTGCAGTTTGAACGTTGTCAGTCATAAGAGTGAACTCCAGTAACCCAGCAAATGCTGATGAGCTTCATTTTAGGAGGCGCTGGCGATTTTTCAATATATTCCCACACGGATAAAAGTACTTTATCGCTTGTTGATGTGTTTTCGGTTTGACGGCGAGTGTTTCGGGTGATTTATTGCGTATGCTTGCACGTTGCAATAACTATTTTTTCAAAACATGAAATCCAAAGCCACCCTTGAACTTGCTGACGTCAAAGCCATCGCTGCTGCCGCTGAGGCCGAAGCCCTTAAAAACAACTGGGCTGTGACGATTGCCATTGTTGATGACGGCGGCCATTTGCTGCACCTGCAGCGCCTGGACGGCGCCGCGCCTGTGTCCAGCCACATCGCGCCTGCCAAAGCCCATACCGCTGCGCTGGGCCGTCGTGAAAGCAAGGTGTACGAGGACACCATCAACGGTGGGCGCATGTCGTTTTTGAGCGCTCCAACAATTCACGGCATGCTCGAAGGCGGCGTGCCCATCATGAAAGATGGCCAGTGCTTGGGCGCAGTCGGCGTGAGTGGCGTGAAATCCAATGAAGACGCGCAGATCGCGCGGGCTGGCATCGCCGCGATCGGTTTGTAGTCAACGTAAAAAAGCCTGGCTAAAGAACCTGATTTGCGTTGCTGCAAATCAAGTTCGTGGCTGGCAAAAACGACCTTGGGGCACTCAAGCCCCGGTCGCCTCACGATGAAAACTATTTCGTCAGGATCAACTTGCCCAGGCGTGTCGCCTGGAGTTTGTAGGTTGAACCGTTGTGGTTGATATCGACTGTTTTATTGCCGCGCAATATTTCAGTGCTGTTCAGGCTGGCATGCCCTGAATAGGGTTGAACCGGCAAGTTGAGTGTGTGTGGGGCTGTAGGTTGTTGCATAGTTGAGTTCCTAGACTATTACGGCTCATTGATAAGTTAATGATAACCATTCTCAATTAAAAGTCAAGCGAAATCGACTAACGAAGCGAGCATTCGTTCAATCAGTTTTTGGGTTCAGTGATAAAGCCAATTTTGCGCAGGCCTGCCTGCTGTGCAGCGGCCATGGCTTCGGCTACGCGCTCGTAACGTACAGCTTTGTCGCCGCGAATGTGCAGTTGGGGCTGCGGGTTTTGTGCGGCTGCTGTTTTGAGCTGAAGCACCAGCTCGGCATCGGTAATTGGCGTTTCATTCATGAAGTACGCGCCTTTTGCGTCAACGGACAGCCGCAGCGTTTCCGGCAAGATGCGTTGCGCCTCATTGGTGGCGCGCGGCAGGTCGATATTGACTGAGTGCTTCATCACTGGCACGGTGATAATGAAAATGATGAGCAGCACCAGCATGATGTCCACCATTGGGGTCATGTTGATTTCGTTCATCACGTCGTCGTCATTGCCGACGTTGAGATCTTGTGTTCCGAAGGCCATAGGTTAGTATTTCAGTTCAGGATTTTTGCATGGGCACAACATTGGCCGCGCCGGAGTTAACGCGCGCGCCCGTCACAAAGTAGGCGTGTAAGTCATGCGCAAAGCGGCTGAGTTTCTGCAACACGCCTTTGTTGCCACGCACCAGCGCGTTGTAGCCCAGCACCGCCGGTATGGCCACTGCCAAGCCCAACGCCGTCATGATGAGTGACTCACCAATTGGCCCAGCAACCTTGTCAATCGTCGCCTGTCCTGCAGCGCCAATCGCCAGCAGCGCGTGATAGATGCCCCAAACCGTGCCAAACAAGCCTACAAATGGTGCTGTAGAACCTACCGAGGCCAAAATTGCCAGACCAGATTGCAGCTTGCCGGTGAACTCGTCCATGCAGTTGCGTAACGTGCGCGTGACCCAGTCACTCATGTCAAGTGCGTCATGCAGATGCGCCTTGGTGTTGCTGTGGTGCAGGGTGGCTTCGCGGCCTTCGAGCGCCAGTTGCCGAAATGGGTTGGCCGGGTCGGCGCCTAGCCGCGCCAGGCCAGAGAGAAAATCTTCGCTGTGCCAAAAATCTTCAGCATTTTTCGCAATGCGTTTGTATTTAATCAAGTCCAGCGTTTTGATGATGATGACCATCCAGGAGGCCAGCGACATGATGAGCAGCAAGGCTGCCACTGATTTGGTCACGATGTCGCCTTGTGACCAAACATTGGCCAAGCCGAATTGGGAATTCATAAAGTCACTCCAAAAAAAACTATTCAAGCACCCAATTGATGGGTACGTTAAACCACATGGCCTCAGCCACGCCACCGCGTTTGCCTGGCACAAAGCGCCAGCGCA
>JAYVPR010000283.1:0-5966 GCA_043757245.1 Polaromonas sp.
TTTTGGGTGGTGCTGGCGGGATGCAGTGCTAGGCGATTGGCGCGCCGTGTGGCTAGCCACACAAGCGACAAGCAACGACGCAATGCGCCCGCCAGTGCCGTCCATAAACGGTATGTTTGTTATTTTTGCATCCCTTATCAGTCCAACTGAGCCGGAACGGTGTCCAGCGAGCGCCAAATATACCAAGTTGCCACGCTGCAATACGGCGCCCAGGCCGCGGCCACCTCGCGTGCGTCACTGCGGCTAACAGATTCGCCTGAAAAATAATTCTTGCTGATACCGTTGATCAGCCCCAGATCGTCGAGTGGCAAGACATTGGGCCGGCTCAGGTAAAACATCAAAAACATCTCAGCCGTCCAGCGGCCAATGCCGCGAATGGCCACCAGCTCGGCAATGATGGCTTCGTCGTCCATCGCCTGCCAGTCCTTGACGTGTACCGTACCGGCATCAAAATGAATCGACAAGTCGACAAGGTATTCGACCTTGCGCGCGCTCAGCCCGGCTCCTCGCATGTCATCCACCTTCAGTTTCAGGACATCAGCTGGGGTCATTTTATTGGGCAGCGCTTCAAAGCGGTGCCAGACCGTTTGCGCGGCTTTGACAGATATTTGCTGGCCCACAATGCTACGTGCCAGCGTGCTGAAAGCATCGCCACGGGTTTGCAGCGTGGTATTCGGGAAGAGCGGAATCAGGCGTTTCATCACCCGGTCTTTTTTAACCAGGTGCTTGCAGGCATCGGCCCAATAGTGGGGGACTTCAATAACTTCTGGCGCGTCAACGATTGCTACTTTTTTCATAGCTATTTGGGCCGATATTTATTGGGCTTGAACCAAAAATATAACTCTAAATGATGGGTGAAAATCATGTTTTAACCACCCAGACCGTACCACTTGGCGAATCTTTCAGCTCAATGCCCTGCGCCAACAACTCTTGGCGAATCCGGTCCGCCTCTGCAAAGTTTTTAGCCAGCTTGGCCGTTGCTCGCTGGTCAATCAGCTGCTGAATACTCAGCTCATCCAGTGCTGAGCCAGCTTTTAAATACGCCGCCGGGTCGCCTTGCAGCAGCCCCAGGCAGGCCCCCAGGCCTTTGAGCAAGCCCGCCAAGTCGGGCGAACGGGTTTTGTTGACTTCACTAGCCACATCAAAAAGCACGGCCATCGCCTCTGGGGTGCCAAAGTCTTCATCCATGGCCGCTTTGAAGCGAGCTGCAAAGGGATCCGTCCAATCAACGGCCAGCGCCGCAGGCTTGACAAGATCCAGCGCGGTGTAAAGACGCTTCAGCGCGGCTCGGGCATCGTTCAGGTGCGCATCGCTGTAATTCAAGGCACTGCGGTAATGCGCTCGCACAATAAAAAAGCGTACGGTCTCGGCGTCGTATCGGGCAAGCACCTCGCGGATGGTGAAAAAGTTGCCCAGGCTTTTGGACATCTTTTCGTTGTCAACCCTTACAAAGCCGTTGTGCATCCAGAGCATCGCCAGCGGTTTGTTGTTGGCAGCCTCGCTCTGGGCTATTTCATTTTCATGGTGCGGAAACTGCAGGTCAGCGCCGCCGCCGTGAATGTCAAAGGTCTCACCCAACGTGGCACAACTCATGGCAGAGCATTCAATGTGCCAACCGGGTCGGCCCTGGCCATAGGCGCTGTCCCACTTGGCGTCGTCCGGTTCACTGATCTTGGCCGATTTCCAGAGCACAAAATCCAGCGGATCCTCTTTGCCATCGTCGACGGCCACCCGCTCACCAGCCCGCAACTCGTCAAGCGACTTGCCCGACAGCTTGCCGTAGCCGGGGAACTTGCGCACCGCAAAGTTCACGTCGCCGTTGCTGGCCTGGTAAGCCATGCCTTTGGCCTGCAGCGTGGCAATGATGCCCAGCATCTGCGGCACATAGTCGGTTGCACGTGGTTCAAGCGTGGGCGGCTCAATGCCCAGCTTGCCAATGTCTTCATGCATGGCCAGCACCATCTCGTCGGTCAACGCCCGGATGGTGATGCCGCGCTCAACCGCGCGCTTGATGATCTTGTCGTCAATGTCGGTGATGTTACGGACATAGGTCACCTGCAGACCGGAGGTTTTCAGCCAGCGCTGGGCAACGTCAAACGCCATCATCATGCGGGCATGACCGATATGGCAGAAGTCGTAAATCGTCATGCCGCACACGTACATGCGTACCTGGCCGGGGTTCAAAGGCGTGAATTTTTCCACGCTTCTGCTCAGCGTGTTGTATATGCAAAGGCTCATGGATTGCGGGGAATACGGGCTTGGTTTGAAGCGGTCAACACGTCGGGTAAATCTGGGGCAAACCCGGGGTGAAGGCGCCATCGGTAAATGTGACAGAACTATACCCCTCGGCTACAATCCACCAGTATAGCCAGAGCGCTTGTCAGGCGAAAAAGAGCTTGAAAAGGCTCTGCAGCACTAAAAATCCAAAAGGTCTTATGGTTTCTTCATCGATGTCATCCATTGCAGCGCCGCTTGTGCGCTCCGGGTTTATCACCACGTTACGCTTGCTGTGCATAGCCGTGGCACTGTCAGCCGGTGTCGCCCACGCTGATGACTACGCCGACGTGAATATCCTGGTACGTGCAGGCAAGCTGGCAGAAGCCTTGGCCAAGGCCGACCAGTACCTGGTGGCCAAGCCGCGTGACCCGCAAATGCGTTTTATCAAAGGCGTGATTCAAACCGAAGCTGGCAAGCCGGCTGACGCTATCACCACCTTCACACAAATTACGCAAGACTACCCGGAGCTGCCAGAGCCTTATAACAACCTGGCTGTTTTGTACGCTGGCCAAAGCCAGTTTGACAAGGCCCGCGCTGCGCTTGAAATGGCGATTCGTACCAACCCGAGCTACGCCACCGCACACGAAAACTTAGGCGATGTGTATGCCAAGCTGGCCAGCCAGGCCTACAGCAAAGCGTTGCAACTTGACGGCGGCAACACCGGTGTGCAGCCCAAACTGGCGTTGATTCGCACCCTGTTCGCGCCAGATGCCAAAAGCAAAAAACCCGGAGGTAATCCGCAGGCGTCAGGTCCCGTCACGGCAACTCCTGTAGCCAAAGCGCCGGCCGCCACCCCACTACCGGCCGCCGCGCCACCAACCGCTGCCGCCCCGCCACCCACTGCAACAGCGCCAGTGGCCGCGCCCGTAGCGCCCGTAGCCAGTTCAGGGGCTGAAAAAGATGTTGAAGCTGCTGTACGCAGTTGGGCATCGGCGTGGGCCGCCAAGGACATGGCAGGCTATTTAGGTAGCTACGGTAAGGAGTTTGATCCGCCCGGAAGCGTGGGCCGCAAAGCCTGGGAAGAAGATCGCCGCAGCCGCATCATGGGCAAGTCAAGCATCAGCGTCAAACTCAATGACGTGACAATCTCCATCAATGGCAGCAAAGCTGTGGTGAAGTTCAAACAGGCCTACAACGCTGATGCTTTGAATGTCTCCAGTCGCAAAACGCTGGAGTTGGTCAAGTCGGGCGAGCGCTGGGTCATCGTCAGGGAATCCACGGGTTGATGCTTGGTTTAACAGGCGCGCCACGCAGACCAGGCTTTTTGTTAACGTGATGTGATGACGTGGAACCTGAAAAATGTACTCTTGGCGGCTGCTTGCATGGCGCTGTCGGCTACCTTGAGCGCGCTGCCTGCACACGCTGAAGACAAAAAAAGTAAAAAGACCGCTGGCTCCCCTACGACAGAACAGCGAAAAACCAAGCCCCCCAAGCCGCGTAAAGCAAAATTACCGGCCGGTACCGAGTCGGCCCGACTTGAAAACCAGGGCAGCCAGGCCGAGGCCCGGCTGATCGACATTTACAAGCTCATTGGCCAGGCCAAGACCCGTGAAGCACTGCCGCTGGCCGAGCGCCTGGTGCGCGAGCACCCCAATTTTCAATTGGCTCAGCTGGTATATGGAGACTTGCTGACGGCCCAGCTGCGGCCCGTGCGGGCACTCGGCGATGTGCCAGACACCACAGCAAAAGCGGCAGCGCTGCCACTGGCCGAGTTGCGCAAAGAGTCGCAGCTCAGGCTGCAAGCGCTGCGTGAACGCCCAGCTGCGGGATTGATCCCGTCGCAACTTATCAGCCTGTCGGCACAAAACAAACATGCGATTGCCATCGATGCCTCCCGCTCGCGCCTATACCTGTTTGAAAACAGCACCACGGGTTTGAAACTGCTGGGCGACTTTTACATATCGGTTGGAAAATCAGGCACTGAAAAAACAGTCGAAGGCGACTTTCGCACGCCGCTAGGTGTGTACTTTGTCACCAGCAATCTGGACCCCAAGTCACTCAAAGATTTTTACGGCTCTGGCGCGTTGCCTATCAACTACCCCAACCAGCTGGACATCAAACGCGGCAAAACCGGCAGCGGCATTTGGCTGCACGGCACGCCACCGGATCAGTTTTCACGCGCGCCGCTGGCCACCGATGGCTGTGTGGTGCTGGCCAACCCCGATCTGGAGCGCATTATTCGCACCGTTCAGGTACGCACCACGCCGGTGGTGATTGCGCAAAGCCTTAAATGGGTTGCTCCTCAAACTATCCAGGCCGACAACAAGCCTTTTGAAGAAGCGCTGAAAGCCTGGCAAGGTGCCAAATCGAGTGGCGACATGACGCGCCTGATGACCTGGTACACGCCAGACTTCAGCAGCAACGGCAAAACACTGGCGCAATGGACGCCCACTTTGCAGGCCGAGCTTAAAAAACTTGGTGGCCGTCATGTAGAGATCAAGGACGTGTCTTTCCTGCGCTGGACAGATGCCAATGACACGATGGTGGTAACCTTTGGCGAGTTGGCTAAGGGCGCGAAGACAGGGCAAACCAAGCGCCAGTACTGGATGCGCCAAGGCAGCCAGTGGAAAATATTTTTTGAAGGAATCATCGGATGACAAGCCCATTTTTAATGTCGCGGCGCGCAGCCGTGATGGCAGCTTTTTTAGCTGCCGCAGCGTTTGCACCCACGGCCTTTGCACAGGCCTCGCCCAAGGTCAGGTTTGCCACCAGCGAAGGTGATTTTGTGGTCGAGGTCTACCCCGACAAAGCACCTAAAACCGTGGCCAATTTTTTGCAATACGTCAAAGACAAGCACTACGATGGCTTAATTTTCCACCGCGTGATCAGCAACTTCATGGTGCAAGGTGGCGGCTTTGATGCCAGCTACACACAAAAACCTACTCGTCCGCCCGTCGTGCATGAGGGTCAAGAAGCACTTGGCAAAGGTGGCTCGCGCAACGTGGAGGGCACGCTGGCCATGGCGCGCACCAATGACCCTAACTCTGCCTCGTCACAGTTCTTTATCAACGTCAAAGATAACGCGTTTTTAGACCCCACCGTGATCCCGCCCGGTGACCCGGTGCCCAAGTTTGAGTACGGCGGCCGCGTGTATGAAAACACGCCACGCGCCCAACTGCTGGGCGCATCGCAACTGTTTGGCTACACCGTGTTTGGCAAAGTTACCAGCGGCATGGATGTGGTCAATAAAATCAAGGCCACACCCACCGGCGCTGGCGGTCCCTTCCCGACGGACGTGCCCAAAACGCCTGTCTTCATCAAATCCGCAACCCTTCTCAATTAACTTAACAAACTCAACCAATCTTTTAAGGAAACACCATGAGCAATCCACAAGTCGAACTCCACATCACTGGCCACGGCGTCATTACGCTGGAACTGGATGCGGCTAAAGCCCCCAAAACTGTCGCCAACTTTTTAAGCTACGTTGCCAAAGGCCACTATGCAGGCACCGTATTTCACCGCGTGATTCCAGGATTCATGGTTCAGGGCGGCGGTTTTGCGGTGGGTATGAAGCAAAAAGACACTGACGCCAACATTGAAAACGAAGCCACCAACGGCCTAAAAAACGACAAGTACAGCGTAGCCATGGCTCGCACCAACGAGCCGCATTCGGCCAGCTCGCAGTTTTTTATTAACGCATCGAACAACGGTTTTTTAAACCACACCGCGCCTAGCGGTTCAGGCTGGGG
>JAYVPR010000284.1:0-5943 GCA_043757245.1 Polaromonas sp.
GGCCTGACGCTGGGTTACATCGTGATCACCCGCTTTCGCGCCGCCAGTGCCCAGGCGCGCGACCTGGTGGCCACGCTGGCGGCCCGGGTTGCGCAGAAAGAGGCCGAACTGGGAGAAAGCTACAACAAGCTTGAAGCACTGGCGCGCGAGCAGGAGCGCACGGCCGAGCGCGCACGTATCTTGCGCGACATGCACGATGGCGTGGGCTCTCACATCAGTTCGGCGATTCGCCAGCTACAGTCAGGCCGGGCCAGTCACGCCGAGTTGCTGTTGACGCTGCGCGATTCGCTGGACCAGCTCAAGCTGTCCATTGATGCGATCAATCTGCCCCCAGGCGACGTGACCGCCCTGCTGGCGAACCTGCGCTACCGGCTGGAGCCGCGCTTTGCGGCATCCGATATTGAACTGCAGTGGGACGTGGACCTGCTGGCACCAGTGGAGCGACTGGACGCACAGGCCATGCGGCAGTTGCAGTTCATGGTGTTCGAGGCGCTGTCCAACGTGCTGCAGCACGCCCACGCCAGCGTACTGCGCATCGAGGCGGCGATGACTCCCCAAGGTACGCAGGTGCGCATGGTGGACAACGGCTGCGGTTTTGATGCGACGGCGCCGCTGCGCAAGGGTCTGCAGTCGATGCGTGAACGAGCTCATGCGATTGATGCCGAGATGTCGCTGCACAGCGTGCCAGGCCGCACTATTATTGAAATCCTCATTCCGGAAGGGGTGTCGCTGCACCGGGGCATCCCGCAACCAGCACGATAATAAGCGTATGGCTGCTGTTTTTGATAAACCCTCGCTCTTCAAGCGTGCTGTGCCGCTGTTTAGCGGCTTTGACGGCCCGCTGGCGTTTGCGGTTTTTTTACTCGCATGCGCTGGCTTGTTGATCATGTACTCGTCGGGCTTTGACCACGGCAGCCGCTTTGTAGATCACGGCCGCAACATGCTGATTGCCGGTTTCATCATGTTTGTGGTGGCGCAAATCCCGCAGCAACGCTTGATGACGCTGGCTGTGCCGCTTTACCTGGTGGGTGTTGGGCTGCTGATTGCGGTGGCGATTTTCGGCATCACCAAAAAAGGTGCGCGTCGCTGGCTCAATGTGGGTATCGTGATTCAACCCAGCGAGATTTTAAAAATCGCCATGCCACTGATGCTGGCCTGGTGGTTTCAAAAGCGCGAAGGCCAGTTGCGGCCGCTGGACTTCATGGTGGCGGGCGCACTGTTGATTGTTCCTGTTGGGTTAATCATGAAGCAGCCGGACTTGGGCACGTCTTTGCTCGTTTTGGCCGCCGGACTGGCGGTCATCTTTTTTGCTGGGCTGAGCTGGAAGCTGATGGCTCCACCCGTCGTTTTGGGCTTGGTCGGCATCTTTTTAATTGTCTGGTTTGAGCCCGCGCTGTGCGCTGATGGCGTGCGCTGGCCGGTACTGCACGACTACCAGCAGCAGCGCATTTGCACGCTGCTCGACCCATCGCGTGACCCGCTGGGCAAGGGCTTTCACATCATTCAGGGCATGATTGCCATTGGCTCGGGCGGTATGTTTGGCAAAGGCTTCATGGCGGGGACGCAAACGCACCTGGAGTTCATCCCCGAGCGCACCACCGACTTCATCTTTGCGGCGTTTTCAGAAGAGTTTGGGCTGGCGGGCAACTTGCTGCTGATTGCCGGATTCATCTTTTTGATTTTGCGCGGCTTGACGATTGCCCTGGGAGCCGCGACGCTGTTTTCGCGCCTGCTGGCTGGGGCGGTGACGATGATCTTTTTCACCTACGCTTTTGTCAACATGGGCATGGTCAGCGGCATTTTGCCAGTGGTGGGTGTGCCGCTGCCCTTCATCAGTTATGGCGGTACGGCCATGGTCACGCTGGGCCTGGCGGTCGGCATATTGATGTCGATCGCCAAAGCCAAACGGCTGGTGCAGTCATGACATCTGCGACATCTGTCCTCATCGTTGGTATTGGCAACATGGGCGGCGGCATGGCTGCCAATTTGCTGGCCAAGGGCTGGAACGTGCGGGTGAGTGATATTGATTCTGAAAAAGTCGAAAAATTAGTATTAAAAGGGGCTGTGGCCCATTCAATTCGGGCGCAAGAAGCTCCTGAGTCAATAGCATTTACGGCAATAACTGCGGTCATCGTATGTGTTGTTGATGCGGCACAAACTGAAGACGTTCTGTTTGGTGACCACGGGCTGGCGCACAGCTTGCCAAGCGGCCACGCTGTGATGTTGTGCCCCACTATCTTGCCGCAAGATGTTGAATCATTTGCCAGCCGCTTGGCTGAACGCGGCATTCACACCATCGACGCGCCCATGTCTGGTGGCCCGGCCAGAGCTTTGGATGGCACCATGAGCCTGCTGGTGGCTTGCCCGCAGGCGGTGTTTGCGCAGCAGGCCGGGTTGCTCAATGCGCTGTCAAGCAAGGTCTTCAACATCAGTGAAAAGCCGGGTGACGCTGCACGTACCAAGCTGGTCAATAACCTGCTGGCAGGCATCAATCTGGTGGGCGCCGCCGAGGCGCTGGCGTTGGCCGCAAAGCTGGGCCTGAATTTGGCCAAAACGCTGGATGTGATTGAGCAGTCCAGCGGGCAAAGCTGGATCGGCTCAGACCGCATGCGCCGCGCTCTGGTCGGCGACTACGCACCGCGCGCCCATGTGACTTTGCTTGAAAAATACACCCGGCTGGCTCTCGTTTGCGCCGCTGCGGCGGGCTTTGAAGGGCCGCTCGGTAAGGCGGCCAGCGGCGTGTTTGCTCAGGCCCATGCAGCAGGGTTTGCAGAGCAGGACGATGCAGCTGTGTTCAAGCTGCTGAGTGGTAAATAAGTTGAGCCTGGTGACTTATTGCGCAAATCAGTTCGCCAGCTGCGACAACGGCATTGCGTCCTGCAACCCTCACGGCGCGACCGCGCCGACAGACGACCAGACCTGAATTTCCCTAAATACTCCTCTACCCAGCAGGAGCGCGGCGTGCTGCCTACAATCAAGGCATGACTACATTGCGCTCCTCAACTTCCTCTTCTCTTAACGCTTCCACCACTTCATCGACAGTCAAGCCCACAGCGGCTTCGACCTCCGGTCGTTTGGAGATTGCGCAAAAGCTGCTGCTGGCACCTTTCGGGCTGACAGAGGCGCACCTGTCCAAAGCCCTGGCTGAAATCACGTCCAAAGGAGCTGACGACGCGGACTTGTACTTTCAATACACCCGCAGTGAAGGCTGGAGCCTGGAAGAAGGCATCGTCAAAACCGGCTCCTTCAGTATTGACCAGGGCGTAGGCGTACGGGCTGTCAGCGGTGAGAAAACCGCATTCGCTTATTCAGACGATATTTCTGAAGCCTCCTTGATGGACGCGGCACGCACCGTGCGCAGCATTTCAGGCGCGGGCAAGTCCGCCAAAATCAAAACCCCGACCCGCAAAATTGCCAACAGCCGTTCGCTGTATGTGGGCGGCGACCCAATTGCCACGCTGGGCAGCACGGCCAAAGTCAAGCTGCTGGAAAAGGTTGAAAAACTCGCCAAAGCCAAAGACCCCCGCATCGTACAGGTGATGGCTGGTTTGGCCAGCGAATATGACGTGGTGATGGTGGCGCGCGCTGACGGCACGCTGGCGGCCGATGTCAGGCCGCTGGTGCGCTTGTCTGTGACTGTGATTGCCGAGCAAAAAGGTCGGCGCGAGACCGGTTCAGCAGGTGGCGGTGGACGTTTTGGTCTTGCGTATTTTGACGATACGCAAATCGGTCAGTATGTGGACGAGGCGGTAAAAGCAGCACTCACCAACTTGGAAGCGCGCCCTGCACCTGCCGGTGAAATGACGGTGGTTTTAGGCTCTGGTTGGCCTGGCATTTTGTTGCACGAAGCGATTGGCCACGGGCTGGAAGGCGACTTTAACCGCAAGGGATCAAGCGCTTTTGCAGGCAAGATCGGCCAGCGCGTAGCCGCCAAAGGCGTGACGGTACTGGACGACGGCACGATTGCAGACCGCCGTGGCTCGCTGAATGTGGACGACGAGGGCAACGCCAGTCAGCGCAATGTGCTGATTGAAGACGGTATTTTGAAGGGCTACATTCAAGACTCATTGAATGCCCGCCTGATGAACGTCAAACCCACAGGCAACGGCCGCCGTGAAAGCTATGCTCACACACCAATGCCGCGCATGACCAACACCTACATGCTGGGCGGGGGCATTGACCCACAAGAAATCGTTGCCAGCATCAAAAAAGGTCTGTACGCCACCAACTTTGCAGGTGGCCAGGTTGACATCACTTCCGGCAAGTTTGTGTTTTCAGCCAGCGAAGCGTATTGGGTTGAAAACGGAAAAATTTTGTACCCGGTCAAAGGCGCAACCATCGTCGGCAGCGGTCCTGAGTGCCTGAAAAAAGTCAGCATGATTGCCAACGATATGGCGCTGGACAGCGGCGTAGGCACCTGCGGCAAAGAGGGCCAGAGCGTGCCTGTGGGCGTGGGCCAGCCGACGCTGCGGATTGATGGCCTGACGGTTGGCGGTACCGCTTGAGGCTCACTTTTGTACGGCTGTACAGGGCGCAGCCAGAGTCACACAGCAGCAGCTGATGCGAAATTTGCTCCGCGTTCTATCACCACCTCGGCATCCAGCAGGTCGCGGGAATGGTTCAAGTCAGACTGGCTGATCAGCACCGTCAAGCCACTGCCCCGCAGCCTGCCCACAACGTCTGAAAGACGCTCCGACAGCGCAGGCGCAATGCCCTCAAAAGGCTCGTCCAGCAGCAGCAACCGCGTGCCGACGGCCAGAGCCCTCGCTAGCGCCACCAGTTTTTGCTGACCACCGGACAGCAGCAACGCCCTGCGGTTGCGCATATCGCGCAGCTCGGGCAGCACGCCGTAAACAAAATCAAGACGCTCATCAAGCGTGAGCGTGGGCGACACCCATAGCGGCAGGCAAATGTTTTCTTCTACCGTCAGCTCGGGCACCAGGCCGCGGTCTTCTGGCATGTAGCCTATTCCCAGCCTGGCACGCTCGTGCGGCATCAAGCTGGCTAGATCGATATCGCCCCATCGCATACTGCCACCCAGCAGCGGCAGGTGGCCCATGATGCTGCGCATCACGGTGGTTTTACCCGCACCGTTGCGGCCTATCAGGCCTGTCATGGTGCCAGGGTTAAGTTGCAGCGAAAAGTGACGCAGCACCTGAACGTTTTCGATAGCTACCTGCACCTTGTCAAGTGAAATCATGCACGTGCTCCTGCCGTGTGATGGGCTGAACCGGTGACATAGCGCTGCACGTCTGCGTCGTTCAAAACATCTCGTGGCTTGCCGTCGGCAATCACCCGGCCACTGTAAAAAGCGGCAACGCGGGTGGCGTAGCGCTGCATGATGTCCATGTCGTGCTCGACAAAAAGCACGGCTACCGGTGCGTGGTTTTGCTCGCCCTCAATCGCCAGCATGATGGTATCCATGGTGCTGAATTTTTCGTCAGCACTGACACCGCTGGTCGGTTCATCAAGCAGCAGCACTTTGGGGTGCCCGGTCAGTGCCATCGCAATGTCAAGCAGCTTGCGGACACCGCCCGGCAGTTCGCGCACCAGTCGTGGCGCGTGGTCGGCTAGGCCAAAGCGCTCAAGCAGGTGCCTGCATTCGGCCAGCGAAGCCGGGTCGCGAGCGGGGCGTAAAAACCCCTTCAGGCCGCGATTGCAAAGCAGCGCGGCCAGCAGGTTGTCGAGTACCGTCATGTGCAGGCAGAGCTGCGGAATTTGAAATGAGCGTGCCACGCCCCGGCGCGTGATCTCGCGCGGCGTTAGCGCCGTAATGTCTTCGCCTGCCAAAAGAATTTTCCCGGCGCTGGGTTTGAGGTAGCCGGTGATCATGTTGACGAAAGTCGTTTTACCTGCGCCGTTGCTGCCAATCAGGCACAGCCGCTCGCCAGCCGCGATGTCAATGCTGACATCGGCAGCCGCTACGACTGCGCCGAAGCTGCG
>JAYVPR010000285.1:0-5941 GCA_043757245.1 Polaromonas sp.
GGGTAGGCGCGACAACGCTGCAGGCTAATGCCTGCGAGGCTTCGCCGCGACCCCGGGCGCGTTGCCAGTGGCTCAATCGGGTGTGTAGCGCTCTGACCCAAAAGGTGAGATGTATCGAAGCTAAAAAAGTCAATGGCCATAAGAACCTGTTGATGAAACCAAGCGGTCAACTGAGGAATCTAGGATGATGGGTATGGATAGACGCCAGCGCGCCATGCTGCAGGAAATGGGGGTGCGGGTCTGGCAGCCCATAGCACAGACCGCTGTACCCGCGACTCCCGTCCATGCAGCGATGCCCGCAACGCCAGCCGGTCACGCCAAAAAACCAGATGCCGCTATTTATTCAGGCGCATCTCGCGCCCGTATTGATTCGCCTGCAGCGCCTTTAAATACGTCATTTAGCGCCTCAAAACAGCCCGTACAAGCCGTTTCAGCCGCTGTGCAGGTCGAAGAAACTGCAGGCAACTCCGCCTGGCGCGTAGGCGCAGTGCAAACGCTCTATGCCCACACAGCCGTTCAAAATATGGCCCGCTGGCTGGTACTGCTTGAGGCGCCCGCCAGCGCTCTGGGCGGCAGCTTCAACCCGCTGAACGGCGATGCAGGCAAGCTGCTGGACAACATGCTGCGGGCAGCCAGGCTGCACCTCGCAGGCGCGGTGCTACTGGCGCCGCTGGTCAGGAGCGGCACGGGCGGCGATTTGCCCGGCGTGCTAACCGATATATTGGCCAGCGCGCAAGCTGATGTGGTGCTGGTCATGGGCCGCCTGGCCGCTCAAGCCCTGCTGCAATCGACTGAACCGCTGGCGAGGTTGCGCGGCCAGCTACACACCGTGCAGGGTCAGCAGACCGTCATCACCATCGACCCAGCCTACCTGCTGCGCAACCCGCTGGAGAAAGCCAAGGCCTGGGACGACTTGTGTCTTGCACTGAGTATCACCAGCGCCGCCGACCCAGTACACCCGGTATGAGCACCGTAGAAATCGCCAGCGCCATCAGCGCCACGGCTGCCCAGTCTTGCCAGTGCAGCACCTCGCCCAGCCACAGCGCGCCTGAAAACACACCCAGCACCGGAATCATCATCGTGCTCAGGGTAGATGCCACTGGCGGCAAATTGCGCGCCAGCGTGAACCAGGCCGCGTGGGCAAAGCCGAATATCAATACCCCGTTATAGACAATCGCCACCCAGGTTTTAACCGATGGCATAGCCCATAAGTGGCGTTCAAAAACCAAGCTCATGAGCGCCAACACCACGGCAGTCATCAGCGTCATCCAGAACGACAGGGTCAGCGTGCTGGCAACGATGCTGGTGTTGCGCAGTTTTTGAGTACCCAGCGCCCAAACCGCAGCCGCAACGAGCACCATCAGCACACCCAACGGCTGGCCGGCAAAGTGAGTCAGCTCATTGAACAGCAGCAGCGACACGCCCGTCGCCGCCGCCCCCACGCCCAGCCACTGCGCGCGCCGCATCTGCGCGCCAAAAAAAGCCACGCCCAACAACGCTGAAAACACCGGCATGGTGTAGCCCAAAATAGCCGTCCGGCCGCTGCTGAGCACACTGACGGCCAAAATAATCAGCACATGCCAGACAAACATATTCGTCACCGCCAGCCAAAACAGCTCACGGTAATCTTTACGCGCGACATGAAACGGCACTTTCATCAGCACCAGCGCCAACCCCAACACTGGCACGCCCATCCACAGGCAAATGGCGCGAAAGGTCAGTGGCGGGTAACCCGTCACGCCCATTTTCATCATCGGCCAGTTCAAGCCCCAGCTCAAGGTCACAAGAATGATGAGGACAAACTGATTGCGGCTAAGTTGCATGGCGTGGAGTAATGTGATGTGGGCTGGTCTGGGCTTCGTACGACCACTGATTGTGCGGCTTCTTACAATAAGCCAATGAACATGCAGGCTCCCCCCCCTACTTTTGCACTTACCTTTCTCGATAGGCTGAAAGCAGCCGAAGAGCAAAACCAGTCCATGCTGTGCGTCGGCCTGGACCCGGAGCCCACGCGCTTTCCCGGCAAGCTCAAAGGCGACAGCAACAAAATTTATGACTTTTGCGCCGCGATTGTGGATGCCACGGCTGATCTGGTGATTTCCTTCAAACCGCAAATCGCCTACTTTGCTGCGCACCGCGCTGAAGGCCAGCTGGAACGCCTGATGGCGCACATGCGCCGCTCCGCGCCACATGTGCCGATCATTCTGGACGCCAAGCGCGGCGACATCGGCAGCACCGCCGAACAATATGCGATTGAGGCGTTTGAACGCTACGGGGCGGACGCCGTGACGCTGTCGCCTTTCATGGGTTTTGACTCCATCACGCCTTACCTCAAATACCACGGCAAGGGCGCTTTTTTGCTGTGCCGCACGTCCAATCCCGGCGGCGACGATTTGCAGAATCAGCGCCTCGCGTCGGTTGACGGCCAGCCGCTGCTCTACGAGCATATCGCGCGCCTGGCGCAAGGACCGTGGAACCTCAACGGCCAACTCGGCCTGGTGGTGGGCGCGACTTACCCGGCTGAAATTGAACGGGTGCGCCTGGTAGCGCCCACCCTGCCGCTGCTGATCCCCGGCGTAGGCGCGCAAGGCGGTGACGCGGTGGCCACGGTCAAGGCCGGCTGGCGGCCCGATGCGCCCATCATCGTCAACTCATCGCGCGCGATTCTTTATGCCTCGTCGGCTGATGACTTTGCCGAAGCCGCGCGGCGCGAAGCCATCAAGACGCGCGATGTGTTGCAGGCGGCGCGGGATTAATCGGACTCTGGCTTGTCATCGCATCGATGATGCTGGCGCTCCTTGCGCCGCGCTTAAATAAAAGAGCCTTCGGATGACAACAGGACAGCACAAAATCTTACAGTGAATAAAACTCTTCAGCCGCGAATCAGATAGCATTTAATGTCGCGCTGAATGACAAAGCACGGATCCTCAGGCTATTCAACCTACACCCATGAATCGAGTCGACATGAACAAGACATTTTTAAACTATCTACGCCCGGCTCTGGCCGGTGCGTTTATCGCCGCGCTAGCGGCCTGCGGGGGCGGGGGCGGCGGTGGCGGCAGCGCCGATGTCGGTAGCGGGACTTTGAAGCTGGCCATCACCGACGCTCCCTCTTGCGGCTACGACAAGGTCGTCGTAACGGTACAGAAGGTCCGCATTCACAAGAGCGGCGATGCGACCGGTGGTACCGGCGAGAGCGGCTGGTCCGAAATCGTCCTGGGGACCCCGAAGGAGATCGATCTGCTGGACTTGAACAACGGCATCCTGGCCGATCTGGGCCAGACCGCTCTGCCGGCCGGCAAGTACACCCAGATGCGCTTGGTGCTCGCAGCCAACCGCGGCAACACGCCCACTGCGAATTATGTGATTCCCACCGGTTCGGGCAACACTGTCGAGGCACTGACGACGCCGAGCGCGCAGACCTCTGGCCTCAAGCTCAACGTCAACATCGACATCGCGGCAAACCAGTTAGCCGACCTGGTGCTAGACATGGACGTGTGCAGGTCCGTCAAGGTCATCACCACGGGCAGTGACAAGTACCTCCTGCGCCCGGTGGTGCGGGTCATCGCCCGCACGCTGACCGGTGTGTCTGGCACCGTGGACGCGGCGATCAACAACGGCAATACGACCATCGCGCTGCAACGCGACGGGCAGACGGTGCGCTCCACCATTCCAGCGGGTACCGGCACCTTTCTCATCCAGCCGATCGATGCCGGCACCTACAACCTGGTGCTGACCGCGCCGGGCTACCAGACCACCGTGATTCGCAACGTCACCGTCGGCCTCAATACGATCACGCCAATCAGCACACCATTGCGGCCGGGGACCTCGACGGTAGGCACGATCTCGGGCACGGTCACTGCGTCCGTGTCGCCGATCGATGCGGACGTGCGGGCCCTGCAAGCCCTGACGGGCGGACCGACCATCGAAGTGATCGCGCGCGCCGTTAATGGCAACACTGGCGCCTTCAGCTACAGCCTGCCGACGCTGGGGCCTGTCGTGACGAGCTACGTGGGCGGCACCGCCACGCTAACCTTCACCGCCGACACTGCGGTGGCGGGTGTCTACAAGCTGGAAGCACTGTCGGGTAGTGCGCTCAAGACGGCAACGCCGACCCCGAGCACGCTCACCAGCGGCGGTACATCGACCGCGACCTTCGCCTTCCCGTAAGGCGTGGGCGCGGCTAAGAGGCCGCAGCGCTCGAAGAATACAACGACGCCCGCGTTAGTGGCGTCGTTGTATCGAGCCGCCGATCATCACGCAGGCCAGCGCAGCAGCTAGCAGTGCGATACCACCCCATTGCCACAGCGTGATGGTTTCACCGAGCACCAGCATGCCTGTTGCCAGACCCACTACGGGCACGCCCAGACTGAACGGGGCGACCCGATTGGCAGGATGGCGCTTGAGCAAGCCGGTCCACAACGTGTAGCCGACGATCGTGGCCACCCAACCCAGGTAGGCTACCGCCAGCCACGACGAGCCACGCGCCTGCAGCCATTGCCAGCGCACGTCCGGTGCATCAAAGGCGAGCGACAGGGTGACGAATGGCAGTACCGCCACCGAACTGCTCCAAACGACAAAAGCCATCGGCGAGTAGTCTGTAGAGGTCTGCTGCACGCGGCGCGCGACGATATTCGAGGCAGCCCACATGGCAGCGGAACAAAGCGTCAGCAACAAACCCAACAGGGTGGTGTCATTGCTGGCGCCGGCCGGCTGGGCATAGTTCAGCACAAAGCAGCCCAGCCCCAACGCGGCCAGCAGCATGCCAGCCTGCTGCGAACGGCTGGCGCGTTCATGTAGCAAGACAAAACCAAACAGCGCGGTAAAAAATACCTGGGTTTGCAGTAGCACCGAAGCGAGGGCCGCCGTCATACCGACCTGAAGCGCGAAAAACAAAATACCAAACTGCCCTACGCCCTGAAAAAGGCCATACATCAGCAGCCATTTGCGGGCGATCGGCGGCGGCCTGATGAACAGTATCAGTGGCAGCACGGCAAACACATAGCGCGCTGCGCCGAGCTGAAACGGCGTGAAGTCGCGCAGCGCAAACTTCATGACGACAAAGTTGAGACCCCACAGCACCACGACCACCCCTACCGCGGCCAGATCGCGGCCCTCAAACCGACTGGTGCTCATAGAAATAGAAGCCGCGCCAGATACCGACCGGTATGGCTGTCAGGATTGGCTGCGATGTCTTCGGGTGTTCCCACACCCACCACCGTGCCGCCGCCTGCGCCCCCTTCAGGCCCCATGTCAATTAACCAGTCGGCGGTTTTGATGACGTCGAGGTTATGCTCGATAACGACGATGGTGTTGCCCGCATCGCGCAGTTGGTGCAGCACTTTGAGCAGCAAATCAATGTCTGCAAAGTGCAGGCCGGTGGTTGGCTCGTCCAGAATGTAGAGCGTGCGACCAGTGTCTTTTTTGCTCAATTCAAGTGCCAGTTTGACGCGCTGAGCCTCGCCGCCAGACAGCGTGGTAGCGGCTTGGCCCAGCTTGATGTAGCTCAAGCCCACATCCAGCAGCGTGTGCAGCTTGCGTGCAATGTTAGGAACGGCTTTGAAAAACTCGGCGGCGGCTTCAACCGTCAAGTCCAGAATTTGCGCGATGTTTTTGCCCTTGTACTGCACCTCTAAAGTTTCGCGGTTGTAGCGCATGCCTTTGCAGACGTCGCAGGGTACGTACACGTCGGGCAAAAAGTGCATTTCAACCTTCACCACCCCGTCACCCTGGCAGGCCTCGCAGCGACCACCGGCCACGTTGAAACTGAAACGGCCAGCGCCGTAGCCGCGCTCGCGGGCGGTGTTCATCTCGGCCAGCAACTCACGTATCGGCGTGAACAGGCCGGTGTACGTGGCCGGGTTGCTACGCGGCGTGCGGCCAATTGGGGATTGGTCTACGTTGATGACTTTGTCGAAATGCTCAATGCCTTCAATCGCCT
>JAYVPR010000286.1:0-5895 GCA_043757245.1 Polaromonas sp.
GTTGAGTTTCATACGCTGGCGGATCCGAAAACCATGCCATTCGTCGGCTCGCGCGTGTTGGAATGGCCGTATGTTGAGGCTCTGCGCATGGACGAGGCCATGCACCCGCTGGCATTGCTGGGTTTTGGCATGTATGGAGAGATCATGCCCAACCAGGCGGGCGCGCCGGTGCGCATGGTGCTGCCGTGGAAGTACGGCTTTAAAAGCGGCAAAAGCATCGTCAAAATCCGTTTTACCGACAAAGAGCCTAAAACCGCGTGGAATAAAGCTGCTGCCAATGAATACGGGTTTTATTCCAACGTCAACCCCGATGTAGACCATCCGCGCTGGAGCCAGGCGACCGAGCGCCGTATTGGCGAAGACGGCCTGTTTGCCAAAAAACGCAAAACGTTGATGTTTAACGGTTATGAAGCACAGGTCGGTCAGCTGTATGCAGGCATGGATTTGAAGAAGAATTTCTGATCGGTCTAGCCGTGTCCAAGCAGAAAATTCTGTCGCATCCAGCGGCCAAACCTGTGCTTTTTGCCCTGTGTTTGTTGCCATTTGCCTGGTTGTTTTACAGCGCTCTCACCAACCAGCTGGGCGCGAACCCGGCTGAAGCCTTGATTCGGGCGACTGGCGACTGGACGCTGCGTTTTGTCTGTATCGTGCTGGCTGTTACCCCGTTTCGTACCATCAGCAACACGCCCGCATTGGCGCGGTTTCGGCGCATGTTGGGCCTGTTCGTGTACTTTTATGTTGTGATTCACTTGCTCAGTTATAGCTGGTTTGACATGGGGTTCGATCTGGCCGACATTGCCAAAGACATTGCCAAGCGGCCGTTTATTCTGGTGGGGTTTTTGGCCTTTGTGCTGCTCACGCCGCTGGCTGCCACATCGTTTAACACGGCCATCAAGGCCATGGGTGCCAAGCGCTGGCAACTGCTGCACAGGCTTGTGTATGTGATTTCAGGGCTTGGGCTTTTGCACTTTTTCTGGATGCGAGCAGGCAAAAACAACTTTGCTGAAGTGTTTGTTTACGCCGCCATCATTGCTGTGTTGCTGGGCTGGCGGGTACGCCAATACATACTAAAGAAGAAGTCCGTATCCCAACAAATACGGGTGCAAGCAGCTACTTAATTAGTAGCAATCTGATTAATTTTTAACCAACCGCTCAGCCAGCATCTGGTCTTGCGCGGTTTCCCGGTGGCGAATCAGGTGGGCTTTGGCGCCATCGACCAGCACCTCTGCCGCGCGACCGCGCGTGTTGTAGTTGCTGGCCATGCTCATGCAGTAAGCGCCACTTGATAAGACCGCCAGATAATCCCCCGCCACCACATTGAGCGCGCGGTCACGACCAATCCAGTCACCGCTTTCGCACACCGGGCCGACCACGTCGTATAGGGCAGCAGGGCGATCAGTTGCCGTGACGGGCACGATGGCGTGAAAGGCTTGATACATGGCGGGGCGGGGCAGGTCGTTCATGGCTGCGTCGATGATGCAAAAGTTTTTTTGCTCGCCGGGTTTGATGTAAAGCACCTCGGTCACACACACGCCCGCATTGCCTACCAGCGAGCGGCCCGGCTCAATCATCAGCTTTTTGTTGCCGAAGCCACGGGCGTCAATTTTGCTCAGCAACTGCCGCCACAGCGCATCGGCTGCGGGTGGCGTATCGCCGTTGTAGTCGATGCCAAGGCCGCCACCAAAATCGATGTGCTCAATCGGTATGCCTGCCGCTTCAATGCTGGTGACCAGTTCCAGTACCCGGTCCATCGCATCCAGATAGGGCTCAGAGGAGGTGATTTGTGAACCGATATGGCAGTCAATGCCGACCACACGCAAACCCTTCAGGCTGGCCGCGTACCGATAAATTCGCAGCGCGTCTTCATGCGCCACACCAAACTTGTTGCCCTTCAGTCCAGTCGAAATATAAGGATGGGTTTTAGGGTCAACGTTTGGATTGACACGAATACTCACGGGCGCAATCAAGCCCAGACCGGATGCCACGCTGGACAGCACGTCGAGCTCAGCTTCACTTTCCACATTGAAGCAGCCAATGCCAGCCTTTAAGGCCAGCTGCATCTCGGCGCGGGTTTTGCCAACGCCTGAGAAAATAACTTTGGCAGCACTGCCCCCAGCGGCCATCACACGCTCCAGTTCGCCGCCAGAGACGATGTCAAAGCCGCAGTCTGCGTTGGCAAAGACCTGCAAAATACCGAGTGACGAATTGGCCTTCATGGCATAGCAGATTTGCGCATGGCGCCCGGCAAAACCGCGCTGGTAGGCAGCCAATGCACTGAGCATGGCGGCTTTGGAATAAACAAACAGCGGCGTGCCGTGGGCACGCGCCAGACTTGCTAAAGCAACGTCTTCTACATGCAGTGCATCGCCTTTGTAAGCGACGAAAGGCTGGCCGGGGAGTTGGGAGGACTGGCTCATTTGGCGGCAGACGAGGGGGCGGCTGGCATTGGTGATGTGTCTGTAGGGGCTGAGGTTGGAGCGCTAACTGAGCTGCCTGGCAGCAATTTGTAAGGAACACTTTGCGGTGTCAAAAACAAAGGACCTTTTTGGCCACAAGCCGACAGCCCAAATAAAACCAGCAAAATAGGTGTCACCGTTATGATTCGAAGTAAAGAAAACATCAACTGATTGTAATGACCGACATTGATTATTTAAACCACGCCGAGAAGGCTCTTGCCTCAATTGAGCTGGCTTGCGACCGCATCAACGACGCAAGCGACGCCGACATCGACAACCAGCGCACGGGCGGCATGATCACTCTGACTTTTGCCAACCGCAGCCAGATCATCATCAACCTGCAAAAACCTTTACAAGAAATCTGGATGGCCGCCAGAGCAGGCGGTTTTCACTACAAATTCAATAGCAACCATTGGCTAAATACCAAGGACGGCACTGAGTTTTTTGCTGCGCTGACGCAGTACGCAAGCGAGCAAGCAGGTCAGGCTGTTACTTTCAGTTCTTGAACAAATCAAGAATGCGTCTTCTCTCATCGGTAGGCGGCAGCACAGAAATGGGTGCGCCCGGCGCTGTCTGGCCACCTCCGTCAGGTGGTGAGGGCGCTGCCTCACGCATCCCCACACTGCTGACACCCGCGCCCCTGGCGTACTCCTCGTAGTACCACTCGCCGCCCTGATTGAGCAAGCCTTCAGGCACGGGTAGCTCGGTGACGGGAACGCCTTTCAACGCATGACTCATGAAGTCAATCCATACGGGCAGGCTCAAACCGCCGCCTGTTTCTCGATCGCCCAGTTTTTTGGGTGTGTCATAGCCCATCCAGACGGCGGCCGTTAGCGTTGGGTGGTAGCCGACAAACCAGGTGTCAATGGAGTCATTCGTGGTGCCGGTTTTGCCATATAAATCGGGACGCTTCAAAGTCGCCTGGGCTTTGGCGGCAGTGCCCGAGCGCGCGACTTCTTGCAGCAGGCTGGACATGATGAAGGCGTTGCGCGCATCTATGCCGCGTGCAGATTCGGTGAGCACTGGAGCTTTGGCCTCGACCAGAACCTTGCCTTTCTGGTCGGTAATTTTGGTGATCAGATATGGATTGATGCGATACCCGCCATTGGCAAACACCGAATAAGCAGTCGCCATCTGGATGGGTGTGACCGAGCCGGCACCGAGCGCCATCGTCAGGTAGGCTGGATGCTTTTCGGCTTCAAAACCAAAGTTGGTGATCCAGTCTTGCCCGTAGTTGGCGCCTATGGATTGAAGAATCCGGATGGAAATCATGTTTTTTGACTTCTTCAAAGCCGTGCGCATACTCATCGGCCCTTCAAACGTACCGTCGTAGTTTTTTGGCTCCCAAGGCTGGCCACCTGTGACACTGGCATCGAAAAACAGTGGCGCATCGTTGATGACCGTGGCTGGCGTGAAGCCTTTTTCAAGCGCCGCGGAATAAATAAATGGCTTGAAACTCGAACCTGGCTGGCGCCAGGCTTGGGTGACGTGGTTGAACTTGTTTTTTTCAAAATCAAAACCACCGACCAATGCGCGTATTGCGCCATCGCGCGGGTCAAGCGCCACAAATGCGCCTTCTACTTCTGGCAACTGCGTGATCTCCCATGTACCTTTGGGTGTTTTTGCCACGCGAATCAAAGCACCCCGGCGTATCTTGATGTTGGGCGCTGCTTTGTCGGCCAAACCGGATTGAGCGGGTTTCAGGCCGTCGCCTGTGATTTCTACGCTTTCGCTGTTTTGGCGCATGGCAATAATTTTTTTCGGATTGGCATCAAGCACCACCGCCGACATGACGTCGCCGTTGTCGGGGTTGTCGGTCAAGGCATCATCAATGGCATCTTCCGCTTCTTTGGCGTCTTTTGGTAAATCGACAAACTTCTCCGGGCCGCGGTAAATCTGGCGACGTTCGTAGTCCATGATGCCTTTGCGCAGCGCCTTGTAGGCCGCTGTCTGGTCGGCAGCGCGCAGCGTGGTGTACACATTCAGGCCGCGTGTGTAGGTCTGGTCGCCATATTGGTTAAAGACCAGCTGACGTACGGTTTCTGCAATGAATTCGGCGTGTATCCGGCCTGCATCTGGCCCGGTTTTGACATTGAGCTCTTCTGCTTTGGCTGCCGTGGCCTGGGCTCTGGTAATAAAGCCGTTGTCTTCCATCCGCTCAATGATGTAGAGCTGACGGGCTCTGGCACGTTTCGGGTTGACGATGGGGTTGTAGGCCGAGGGGGCTTTGGGCAGGCCAGCCAGCATCGCCGCTTCAGCTATGCTGACGTCTTTCAGGGGCTTGCCAAAGTAGGCTTCCGAGGCCGCTGCAAAACCGTAAGCCCGATTACCCAGGAAAATCTGGTTCATGTAGATTTCAAGAATCTGGTCTTTGCTCAAAAGGTGCTCAAGCTTGAAGGTCAGCAAAATCTCGTAAATCTTGCGGGTGTAGGTTTTTTCAGCCGACAGGTACACATTGCGTGCCACCTGCATGGTGATGGTCGATGCACCTTGCGCCTTGGCCCGTCCGACATTGGCCAGACCAGCGCGAATCACGCCCAGATAATCGACACCGCCGTGTGAGAAAAAACGCGCGTCTTCAATCGCCAGGACGGCATCCTTCATAACTTGGGGAATGTCTTTGATTGGTGTCAGGCTGCGCCGCTCCTCGCCAAACTCACCAATCACAACGCCATCGGACGAATAAACCCGCATTGGCAGCTTGGGCCGGTAATCGGATAAATCTGATATGTCGGGCAAATTGGGGTAGGCCACCGCCAGAGCTACAGCAATAACCATAACCATTCCCAACGCAGCGGCTGATGCAATGCCCGCCCCCCAGAGCGAGAGCGTTATCAGCCACCCCAACCAGACCGGACGCGCTTTGCCCCCCGGTTTTTGCGGGCGCGTGTCGGAGTCTGTAGATACAGGTAGCTTGGTATTGGAGGACATGGGGACAATCGTAAACTGACGCGCTATTATAAAATTGGCAATTACAAGCTCTGGTGGTCACGCGCACGCGTTGATTATTGCGGTCTGACACAATTTGCGCAGTTTTCCGCAACTTCCGATAAATTATAAAAACGTCTGCTTTTGACAACGCTAATGGTACGCGAAATCAAAAAAATCCTTACTGCACAAAGAGCTTGCTGCTAGTATTCATGTAACTTCTTAAGTATTTAAAGATACTTCGTAACCATTCTGGGGGCTGTTTTGATCTCTTTGGGGTCTCTATTCAATCGGCAAGATCCGCCTTTACTGGGTCTTGATATCAGTTCGTCCAGCGTAAAGCTGGTGGAATTGAGTCGCGACAAGTTGGGCAATCTGGTGCTTGACCGCTGTGCCATCGAGCCGCTTGAGCGCGGCTGGATCACGGACGGCAACGTCGAAAAGTTCGAGGAAGTGGCCGAGGCGGTACGTCGTGTCGTCAAAAAAAGCGGTACCCGCACCAAACAGGTGG
>JAYVPR010000287.1:0-5874 GCA_043757245.1 Polaromonas sp.
TGCCTATCCGGTTGACACCCAAGGACACCATAGGTAGCGTTTTCCATCTGGCTTTAGCTACTACCGCTAGTGGTTTTGGGCGTTAACCGGATAGGCATGGTTGCTTTGACGTTTGCGTCTGGGATCACAACTGCACATGCGCAGAATCCGTCCAGTGCCCAGGCGGGTAGTGTCACCTGGATATGCCATGCATTTTATCTGCCTGCCCGCAGCATCTGGAAGCGCACGGTGGCTATTGACTACGATGCCGAGGGTGTACGCACCGTGGCGATTGATGGTGTGCAGGTGTATTCTTCAGTGCTATCGACAGCAGCGTTTTGACTGCCATAGATGGTGAGCGTATCCAGTTTGATGCGACGGCACGTACTTGGAGGAGTGATTTGCGAGGCGTGGTTAGTTCTTCAAAGACGATGTGAGCGATGACTCTTTTTTTGGCAAACCTCAAGGCTGAGCACCGTCAATCACGAGCGTCAATTTGCCGTCGCCTGCCTTGACGGGTGCGCTTTGGCCGATCAGGTCACCGCTTTGCGGCATGGCGTTACCTGATTTGGACACCCTTGCGCTAACGACGACCCGTTCGAACCTGGAGAGTTTGAATTCGTCTGCCATGGCGGTGCTGTCGTCCAGAGTGAAAGTTATCGGCAACTCGCTGGCTTTGCGCTTCAAAATGGCCAGCGGCATGCGGGGGGTATTGGGTGAGGTCGAAGCGGCTCTGGCAAAGATGAAGACGGTGTCGTCTGGGGCCACTTTGTTTTTCAATGCGGGTGACAAGCTGACCAGACCTTGAATGCTGGCGTTAGCTACGGCAGGTGTGGGCGCTGACTTGGCGACTAACTGGCGTGTGCCAGAGGCCAAGGATGGGGTTGACGCGCCTAAGGCCGCGCGGGCTTCTTCTACGCTGCTGACCAGTCCTTTGGCAAAGTCACTGCCAGGCGGGGCGAGTTTGCTGGCTTTTTCCCATAGTTGAATCGCCTTTGCAAAGTCTTTGCGTTCAAACGCTGCGCTGCCTGTCAACGCCAGGGCTTTGAGGTTGTCGGGGTCCAGTACCAACGCGCGTTCCAGGAGCCTGGTTGGCTCTCCCGCCATGCTTTGGCCTTGGAGCATGGCCAGCACGTCGGCGTGGTCGGCCAGCATTTGGGCGTTGCCGGGGTTCAGTTCAATCGCGCGTTTGTAGGCTTTGTTGGCCTCGGGAAATTTTTGCATGGCCGCGTAAGACCGGGCCAGCATTTCCCAGGCTTTGGGGTCAGCAGGCTGATGGGTGGGCACGGCCTCAAGGCGGGCGGCAAAGGCGCTAACCATGGTTTCAATTTGTTCGGGTGTCGGTTCGGTTTCGATTTTGGCTTGCAGATTAGCCGGGTCAAGTGCCTGAATGTTGCCTAAAAAACCGTAAGTGCCCAGCGCCAACAGCGGTATGGTCAGGCCCAGCACCCAAGCGGTACGGGTTGACTTGGTGGGCACTACTGCTGTTTCAGGCGCGCTTTCTTCTTCCAGGGCGCGGCGTTCGATTTCGCTTTTGGCCAGTGCCAACTGGTCAGCGTTGATGCTGCCAGCTGCAAAGTCAGCATCGAGTTGTGTGAGCTGACTGCGCAGGACGGACAGGTTGGCCTGGGCTGCGCGGTCGGCTGTTTTAAAAGAGCTGCTTTTTGGCTTGAGCAGGCCGGGCAACAGCAGCGCGAGTGCCAGCGACAAGAGCAGGGCGGTGGAAATCCAAAAAGCAATCATTAATTTTAGTTTTGTGTCGGGGTATCTAAAAGGGCGCGCGCTTTGGCTTGGTCTTCATCACTCATGACGGGGGGCTGCGCTGCGCGCCTGCGTCGCCTGACATTCAGCACCAGCATCAACAGCGCCATGCCCAGCAACACAAATGGCCCCAGCCACAGCAGCACGGTGTTGGTTTTAAGCGGTGGGCGGTACAGCACGAAGTCGCCATAACGCTCGACCATGAAGTCAAGAATCTGCTTTTGCGATTGGCCTTGCGTGAGCTTGATGCGGATCTGATTTTTTAAATCAACTGCCAAGTCTGCATGCGATGCGGCAATGGTTTCGTTTTGGCAAACCAGGCAACGTAGCTCTTCGGCAATCACCAACATTCTTGCCTCAAGTGCCGGGTCAGTCGAGGTGTTCGGAGCCACTTTGGCTTGAGCCATTAGGCTTAGGATAAGTCCAAGCGCAATAAAAAGAACTTTCACTGGCTAACTCGCAGACAGTTTTTTAACCAGCGGCAAAATGGTGTCTCGCAGCGCCTCGGGCGTGACCGGGCCAATCTGTTTGTAGCGAATCAGGCCTTGTTTGTCGACCACAAAAGTCTCTGGCACACCGTACACGCCCAGGTCAATACCTACCAGGCCATCGGCATCGACCAGTGACTGGACGTAAGGGTTGCCAAAATTGGTCAACCAGGCGATGGCTGCCGGTGACTTGTCTTTGTAGTTCAGGCCGTAGATGGGTACCTGGTTGGTTTTGGCGAATTCAACCAGCACCGGGTGCTCGATGCGGCAAGCCACGCACCACGATGCCCACACATTTAGCAGCCAGACCTTGCCCAGCATATCCTGCGCCGACATGGTTTTGTCGGGCGCGCTGAGCACGGGCAGCTTGAATTGCGGTACCGGTTTGTTGATCAGGGGCGAGGGCACTTCACGTGGATTAAGCGTGAGACCTATGGCTAAAAAGCCGACCAACACGATAAAAATGCCCAACGGCAAAAACCGCTTGAAGGTAGTGCTGGTCATCGGGCTTGAACTTTGGCGGCGAGCGGTGCAGCAGGTGAGGCTGGCAAAGGCATAGCGGGCTCAATCAGCGACGCAGACTTTTTAGCCGCCACTTTCACCAATCGGTAGCGCCTATCCAGCACCGCCAGCAAGCCGCCAAGTGCCATCAGCACACAACCAAACCAGATCCAGTTAACAAACGGTTTGTGGTGAAGGCGCACGCTCCAGGCGGTGGCACTGACTGGCTCGCCCAAGGCGACATACAAGTCGCGCGTCACGCCCCGGTCAATCGCAACTTCGGTCATGGGTAGGCTGCGCACGGTGTAGATGCGGCGCTCGGGGCGCAAGGTGGCAATGAGCTGGTCGCCGTCGGTTACGGTGAGGGTGGCGCGCGCTGATGTGTAGTTCGGCCCTTTGGCTTGCACCACGTCGTCTAGTTTGAAGGTAAAGCCGCCCACACTGGCTGTTTCGCCTGGCTCCATGCGCACATCGTTTTCGCTTTGAAAGCTGCTCACCACTGTCACGCCGACGATGAAAACTGCAATGCCAAAGTGAGCCAGCAGCATGCCGTAGTAGCTGCCAGACTGCGCTGCAAAGCGTGCCAGAAAACTGGGCGAGCGGTGCTCCCGCACTTTGGTGATCAGGTTCAGGACAGCGGTACTGGCTACCCACATCGCCAGCAGCAAACCCAGGCCCGTCATCGGTGTCCAGCTGCCAAGCAGCATGGGCGCAATGATGGCGCTCGCGACGCTGACGCCAATCGCCCAGCGCAGGCGCTTGGCCAAATCCATCACTTCGGCCTGGCGCCAACGCGTCATCGGCCCCACGCCCATCAAAAACAAAGCCGGGGCAATCAGCGGCACAAACACAGCCACAAAGTAAGGTGGGCCGACCGACAGCTTGCCCATGCCCAGTGCATCAATCATCAGCGGGTACAGCGTGCCCAGCAGCACGGCGGCTGCAGCCACCACCAGCAACACGTTGTTGGCCAGCAGCATCGACTCACGCGAGACCGGCTCAAAGCTGCCACCCAAACCGACACGCGGCGCGCGCCAGGCAAACAACGCCAGGGAACCACCAATGACGAGTGCCAGAAAGCCCAAAATAAACACGCCACGCGACGGGTCAGTCGCAAACGCATGGACGGATGAGAGCACGCCAGAGCGAACAATAAACGTGCCCAGCAGCGACAGCGAGAACGTCATGATGGCCAGCAGTGCCGTCCACATTTTGAAGCCGCCGCGCTTTTCAGTCACCGCCAGTGAGTGAATCAGCGCCGTGCCGACCAGCCAGGGCATGAAGGACGCGTTTTCAACCGGGTCCCAAAACCACCAGCCGCCCCAGCCCAGCTCGTAGTAGGCCCAAAAGCTGCCCAGCGCAATGCCCACGGTTAAAAAGCACCAGGCCACCGTTGTCCACGGGCGTGACCAGCGCGCCCAGGCGGCGTCCAGCCTGCCAGACAGCAGCGCTGCAATCGCAAACGCAAACGCCACCACAAAACCCACGTAACCCATGTACAGCATGGGCGGGTGAATGATCATGCCGGGGTCTTGCAGCAAGGGGTTCAAGTCTTGCCCATCGGGCGCTGCGGGCAGCAGGCGAATGAACGGGTTGGACGTCAGCAGTGTGAACAAAATAAAACCGCAACTGATGAGCCCCATCACGCCCAGAACACGGGCGATCATGCGGTCATCGAGCTGCTTGGAGAAGATCGACACGGCTAACGTCCAGCCCGCCAAAATCAAGGACCACAGCAAAATCGAGCCTTCGTGGTTGCCCCACACCGCCGTGATTTTGTACACCATAGGCAGCATCGAGTTGGAATGCTGCGCGGCCAGTTGCACTGAAAAGTCGTTGGTCACAAAGGCATAGGTCAGGCAGCCATAGGCAATGGCTACAAACAAAAACTGTCCGCGCGCAGATGGCCGGGCCAGCGCCATCCATGCGGCGTTGCCTTTGTGCGCACCGATCAATGGCAACACACTTTGTGTCAGCGCCATCATGAATGCCAAAATAAGGGCGAAATGGCCTAGTTCACTGATCATGGTGCTGTTCTCAAGGGGTTTGTTTTAGCGTGGCGCTGGTTTGCTGGGGCTTGCCAGCGGCGGCGTTTTTCAATGCTTCGGCGGCCTCGGGGGGCATGTAGTTTTCGTCATGCTTGGCCAGCACCTGGTCTGCCCTGAAGATGCCGTCAGAGCCCAGCTTGCCCTGCGCCACCACGCCTTTGCCTTCTTTGAACAAATCGGGCAGCAGGCCGGTGTACGTGACGGGGATGGTTTTGGCCAGATCAGTGACGACAAAACGAGTCGTCAAACCCTTGGTCTCGCGCTGAATGCTGCCTTGCTCTACCAGCCCGCCAATACGAAAACTGCGGCCCTGTGGTGCTTCATTGGCTGCAACTTGAGTTGGACTGAAGAAAAATACCAGGTTGCTGTTGAATGCATTGAGCACCAGCGCAGTGGCCACGCCCAAAGCAGCGAGCCCGCAGGCAATCGCTATCAGTCGTTTACTTCTTGGTTTCATGACCCGGATTGTCCTGTATCTGCCGTGCCTTGCTCGCGTACCTCAGCCAAAAGCGCACGGCGCTTGAGGTTAAGGAAAATCGGCTCAAAAACGCAGACCAAAGCACATGCGCCCAACGAACCCCACACATACAAGCCGTAGCCGCCCATGGCCAGAAAGTCGCCAAAGCTATGCCACATTACGCGACTCCCATCTCAGTGCGGGCCCAAGCGGTGTGGCGTTCTCGATCCAGAATAATTACCCTGACGCGCATCAAGGCCAATGCAATGCAGTAAGCCCAAAAAGCCAGCGCCATCACCAGCATGCCCATCAGCATCGGCGTGGCCATGCTCGCACCCTGGACGGTAATGGACGCGCCCTGGTGCAACGTGTTCCACCATTTCACGGAGAAGTAAATGATCGGTACATTGACCACACCCATCAGCGCCAGCAGCCCGGCAGCGCGATCAGCCCGGCGCACATCGTCAATCGACGCATGCAGCGACATGAAGCCAATGTACAAAAACAGCAAAACCAATTCAGAGGTCAGACGCGCGTCCCATACCCACCAGGCGCCCCAGGTGGGTTTGCCCCAGAGCGCACCCGTCCACAACGCCAAAAAAGTCATCAGCGCGCCCGTGGGGGCCAATGCGCAGGCCAT
>JAYVPR010000288.1:0-5870 GCA_043757245.1 Polaromonas sp.
ACCTGCGCCAGCCCGATTCTCAATCACCACCGGCTGACCCCATTTTTCAGAAAGCTTTTGCCCGACGATGCGCGCCAGCGCGTCAGAGGCACCGCCCGGCGTTTGCGGCACGACGATGCGCACCGGTTTGACAGGAAAGGTCTGGGCGTAAGAAATGGCCGCAGTTAACGTCAGCAGGGCCGCACAGGTGATTGATTTGAATGTCATGACTATCTCCTTTTGCAATTGGGACGAATTTTTACACACCCGGTGTTTCCGGGACAACAAAAGACTTTGCAACTTTCCCCAGACGCTTTGCGAGAGACTGTCAAGCACTCGGAGCCATCGTCCACCTTCGGCCATCAATCCCCCCGGGGGGTACGGGTCAATCCCAGAACGGAAGGGATAAAAAATCGGCCCGAAGGCCGTTTTTTATTTGCCAGGAGCCAGCCAAAAATCAGGCTGCAACCCCATCCGTAACCGTGTCCGCCATATCCGTATAGTCCTTGACCTTGTCAAAGTTCAAATACTGATAAATCTGGTCGCTGGATGCCGTCAGCACGCCCATATCCGTCATGTACTCAGCCTTGGTCGGGATGCGGCCAAGCTTGGAGCAAATCGCTGCTAGTTCTGCTGAACCCAGGTACACGTTGGAGTTTTTGCCCAGGCGATTCGGGAAGTTGCGCGTAGAAGTTGAGAACACGGTTGCGCCTTCTTTGACCTGTGCCTGGTTGCCCATGCACAGGCTGCAGCCTGGCATTTCCATGCGCGCACCTGCGCTACCCAGAACGCCGTAGTGGCCTTCTTCGGTCAGTTGTTTGGCATCCATTTTGGTGGGTGGGGCCATCCAGAGTTTGACGGGGATGTCGCGCTTGCCTTCGAGCAGCTTGGAGGCTGCGCGAAAGTGGCCGATGTTGGTCATGCAGCTGCCGATGAAGACTTCGTCAATCTTGCTGCCTGCTACGTCTGCCAATGTTTTCACATCGTCCGGGTCGTTCGGGCAGGCAACGATCGGTTCGTGGATGTCGGCCAGGTCGATCTCGATGACGGCGGCGTATTCGGCATCTGCATCGCCCTTGAGCAATTGCGGGTCAGCCAGCCAGTTTTCCATCGCAGCAATGCGTCGCTTGATGGTGCGCACGTCCGAATAGCCGGTTGCAATCATCCACTTGAGCATGGTGATGTTGCTGGTGATGTACTCGATGATGGGCTCTTTATTCAGATGTACGGTGCAGCCGCCAGCCGAGCGCTCGGCAGATGCATCGGACAGCTCAAACGCTTGCTCGATTTTCAAATCAGGCAGGCCTTCAATCTCTAAAATTCGGCCAGAGAAAATATTGATCTTGCCTTGTTTGGCCACCGTCAACAAACCCGCCTTGATGGCGTACAGGGGGATGGCGTTGACCAGGTCACGCAAGGTGATACCGGGCTGCATTTCGCCTTTGAAGCGCACCAGAACGGACTCAGGCATATCAAGTGGCATCACACCCGTGGCGGCACCGAATGCGACCAGGCCAGAGCCTGCCGGGAAGCTGATACCAATGGGGAATCGCGTATGGCTGTCGCCACCCGTGCCAACAGTGTCGGGCAGCAACATGCGGTTAAGCCAGCTGTGAATGATGCCGTCGCCGGGGCGCAGTGGAATGCCTCCGCGCGTGCTCATGAAGTCTGGCAGTTCGTGGTGCATCTTCACGTCAACCGGCTTCGGGTAAGCCGCGGTGTGGCAGAACGATTGCATGACGAGGTCGGCGCTAAAGCCTAAGCAAGCCAGGTCTTTGAGCTCATCGCGCGTCATCGGGCCAGTGGTGTCTTGCGAGCCTACGGATGTCATTTTGGGTTCGCAATAGGTGCCGGGGCGCACGCCCTGCTGGTTGCCGTCCATGACAGGCAGGCCAACTGCGCGGCCGACCATTTTTTGCGCCAGGGTAAAACCACGTCCATTGTCCAGCGGGTCTTGCGGCAAGCGGAACTGGGTCGATGCTGGCAAACCTAATGCAAAGCGCGCCTTGGCTGTCAGGCCCCGCCCGACGATAAGGGGAATGCGGCCACCGGCGCGCACTTCGTCAAACAGCACCTCGCTTTTGAGCTTGAACTCGGCAATAACCTTGCCATCTTTCAGTGCCTTGCCGTCGTAGGGGCGCAGCTCTATGACATCGCCCATCGCCATCTGGCTCACGTCAAGCTCGATGGGCAGTGCGCCCGAGTCTTCCATGGTGTTGTAGAAAATGGGGGCGATTTTTGAGCCCAGACACACACCGCCAAAGCGCTTGTTGGGTACAAACGGAATGTCTTGCCCGGTAAACCACAGTACTGAATTGGTAGCTGACTTGCGTGATGAGCCCGTGCCCACCACGTCGCCAACGTAAGCGACCAAATGACCCTTGGCTTTTAGCGAGTCGATGAACTTGATCGGGCCGCGCTTGCCATCTTCTTCGGGTAAAGATTCGACAGTTTGGCCAGGGCGGGCGTTTTTGTGCATGGCAATAGCGTGCAACGGAATGTCGGGGCGGCTCCAGGCATCGGGTGCGGGAGACAAATCGTCGGTGTTGATCTCGCCCGCAACTTTGAAAACGGTGAGCATGATGGACTCCGGCACTTCAGGCCGGGTGGTAAACCACTCGGCATTAGCCCAGCTCTGCATCACTGATTTGGCGTAGGTGTTGCCCTTGTCAGCTTTTTCTTTCACGTCATGAAACTGGTCAAACATGAGCAAGGTATTTTTCAAACCCGCTGCTGCTTGCGTCGCCACGCTGGCGTCTGGATCATCGAGCAGTGCAATCATGGGACTGATGTTGTAGCCGCCCAGCATGGTGCCCAGCAGCTGCACGGCTTTTTCGCGCGAAATCAACGCACATTTTTCAGTGCCGTGCGCCACAGCGGCCAAGTAGCTGGCCTTGACCTTGGCAGCATTGTCTACGCCAGCCGGTACGCGGTGCGTGATAAGTTCAACCAGAAAGGCTTCTTCGCCTTTTGGTGGGTTTTTAAGCAGCTCAATAACTTCACCAGTTTGTTCGGCCGACAGGGGCAACGGCGGAATGCCAACGACCGAACGCTCGGCGACATGATTGCGGTAGGTTTGAAGGAAATCCGATGACATGTTTTTATCCTAAAAAGTCAGTGAGTTGAAGTTAAAAATTATTTAGGCAGAGTAGGTGCAGAAGCGGCAGCAGACGCAACAACCGGGATATCGAGCAAGCCAGGGCGAGGGTTCTTTTTTAAGTCTTCAGCCAGCGTGATCTGCTCTGGACTCATGCACTCGTCAGCCAGGCGTTGACCCAGCTTTTGACTCATCAACATCGACTTGTTACCCAGCTGCAGCCACATAGCGCCTCTTCTTGGATCTTCCAGCCGAATCGCACCGGTGCGGCTTTCGACCGGGTGCATGTTGAAGCGTGCGCCTTTGGTTTGCACCACAAAAAAACCGGGACGGCTATTACTGGGGGTGAGCGTGACCGAGTTGCCTAGCTCGCAGGGGATGGTGCCAACAAACACGCGCTTGGCCATTTCTATGTCTTCGACCGTCAGTTTGACGTTTGGGTCTTCATCAATGGGCGTGACTTCTTCAACCGCCTTGAGGGCTGAACGCCTGATCTCAGCGGGTGATTTGGACTCAGGTTTTTTAGCCGCAGCCTCTGCAGGTTTTTTGACGGGTGCTTTTGACGGTGCATTTCCAGGTGAACCAACGGGCGCTCTAGTTTGAGCGAGCAGCACAGCCGGCATGGCAAAGAGACAGGCAGCAAGAACAAGTGGGTTCATGAAATTCCTAAAAATAGATTTGCGATTCGGGTGGCAATATTCGCCCCGTCTGGTGCGCACGCTCCAATACCTGCCAGTAATAACGGTAGCTGGCGCGGTCGTGCAATTTACCCTCAAAACTGATGGGAGCCCAGTCTTCACGGGCGGCAGCAGCTATTATTTTTGTAGCGTCTTCAATCTCGCCTTCCGTCGGCGCAAAGGCCGCCAGAATCGGGCGAATCTGGTTGGGGTGAATGCTCCACATGCGGGTGTAGCCAAACTCATGGAAAGCCCGGCGCGCGGCCATCGTCATGGCGGCCGCGTCGTTGAACTCGGTTACCACGCAGTGCGATGGTGTTTTGCTGTTGGCGTGGCAGGCAGAGGCAATCTCCAGCTTCGCGCGTACGACCAGGGGGTGGGTGAACTGACCTTGACTAGACATCCCATGCGCAGGAATCGCCCCGCCGTGGCTGGACACAAAATCCATCAAGCCAAAACTGAGCGACTGCACACGCGGATGTGCAGCAATGTCAAAAGCGCGATGCACGGCGGCAGGTGATTCAATCAGCACATGGATCGGTAACTGGTCAGCACCAGCGTTTGTAAGCGCAGTGACGACTTTCATAACGTCTTGCACCGACTCCACCTTGGGCACCATGATGTGGCTAAGCTGATCGCCAACTTTGCCCGCAATCGTGGCAACATCAGCTTCAAAAGCTGGGTGATCTACCGGGTGTACGCGTACCGCAACACGCGCTTTGTTGCCAGCCAGTGCAACCAGCGCTACCACCATGGCGGCATGGTCAGCCTCGCCGCCGACTGGCGCACCGTCTTCACAATCCAGCGTCACGTCAAATACGCAGGCGCCGAACTCTTCCATCATCTCGGCCTGCAATTGCAGGCTTTTGCGCATCCGCGCCTCCACGCCACTGTAGTGGTCGCAAACAGGTAAAAAACCAGTCGCAGCCTGAGCGCCCAGGAGGATGTCCCGTGGATGGTTCATTTACAGCAAATGCTTCACGCCGTCTTGCTCGCCTTGCAACTCAGCCAAGGTTTTGTTGATGCAGGTCTGGCTGAATTCATCAATCGCCAAACCTTCAACCAATTTGTATTCGCCGCCTTCGCAGGTCACAGGAAAGCCAAACATCGTGCCATCAGGAATACCGTATTGGCCGCTAGACGCGATGCCCATCGTGACCCATTTGCCGTTGGTGCCCAGCGCCCAGTCGCGCATGTGGTCGATGGCGGCGTTGGCTGCTGATGCAGCTGACGACACACCGCGCGCTTCAATAATTGCTGCGCCGCGCTTGCCGACGGTTGGCAAAAAGGTGTTGGCGTTCCACTCTTGGTCGTTGATCATGGCCGCGACACTTTCACCCTTGATGGTGGCAAAACGGTAGTCGGCGTACATGGTGGGTGAATGGTTACCCCACACCGCGAGGTTTTCAATGTCGGCCACGGCTTTACCGGTTTTGGCAGCGACCTGGCTGGCCGCGCGGTTGTGATCCAGGCGCAGCATGGCGGTGAAGTTTTTACGTGGCAAATCAGGCGCGCTTTTCATGGCGATCCAGGCGTTGGTGTTGGCCGGGTTGCCCACCACCAACACCTTGACATTACGGCTGGCCACAGCGTTCAGCGCCTTGCCTTGAGCGATAAAAATTGCGCCGTTCACAGCCAGCAGCTCGGCACGCTCCATGCCTGGGCCGCGTGGGCGTGAACCCACCAGCAGCGCGTAGTCGGTGTCTTTGAAGGCCGTCATCGGGTCGCTGTGCGCCTCCATCCCAACCAGCAACGGGAACGCGCAGTCGTCCAGCTCCATCATCACGCCCTTGAGAGCCTTTTGCGGGCCTTCAACCGGGACTTCCAGCAGTTGCAAAATCACGGGCTGGTCTTTGCCCAACATTTCGCCAGAAGCGATGCGAAACAGCAAGGCATAGCCAATTTGACCGGCTGCACCAGTGACAGCAACACGGACGGGTTTTTTAATGGTGGGATTAGACATGGCAAGCGGCTCCAGGGAAGTTGAAAATCGGTGTCAAACAAGGAAGACCGGTGATAAACCGAGATTGTCCATTAGGCGGCTCTTCGAGCCTACGCAGTGTCTGGCGGTCGATTTGCGGCCATTTCGGCCCCTGCTTCGTCACCGATAGCGGGGC
>JAYVPR010000289.1:0-5869 GCA_043757245.1 Polaromonas sp.
TAGGGCAACATTCAAACGAAAGCAGCCTGTGGCAACTCCGAATTATGGTTACGAAAAGCGTCAAAAAGAGCTGGCTAAAAAGCGCAAAAAAGAAGACAAATTAAAGCGCAAAACCGAAGGCAAACCTGACGAGCCGGAAGACGGCGAAGAAGGTGAGGGCGGTGCCCCGATGCCGGACGGCCAAACGGATACGCCACCGGCTGTTTAAGCTGCCCTGACGTTTTTTTTGCCTGGCTTTAAGTTTTTCAACCCTTAAAAAGTGCTGAAAACCAATAAATACAAGGTTAAGCAGCTACTGATTAAATAGCAAATAAAAAGCCCTTCAAGCGCTTTGTCTTGAAGCGCCTTCTTGTTCGCTTGAGCTGTCCAAGCAGCTACGGCACCCCAACCATCTCCCGCGCCAACACCTCCATCGCACTAACACTGTGCCCAGCAGGCCGCAAGGTCTGCGCCTCCCCATACAAATCGAAATTGCGCCTCATCGACTGGATGTACACCGGGTCGTAGTGTTTGAGCAGCAGCTCGCGCACCACGCTGGCCACATTGCCGCGGCGTGATCTGTCCTGCCAGTCGGCCACCACGTCCTTGCCGCGCGCTTGCGTTAGCGCTCCCAGTCGGTCACAGAAAAACTCGATATCCTTCACAAAAAAGTCGTAGTCTTCCAGCAGCAGGGCGACCCTAGCATCTTCTGACAGTTCGATTTGCAAGCAAGGCGCTGCGCGCATCGCGGTGATCAGACCTTCGGGAATCGTCACATTGCCGACTTTTTTGCTCTCGCTTTCGATGTAAACGGGCAGGGCGGGGTCGAACCCCCGCAAGGCAGCCCAGATCAGGCTGTCATAGGCTTTTTGCGTGGGCTGCGGTTTACCGGGTATCAGCCCGAGCACCGAGCTGCGGTGGTTGGCCAGCGCCTCCAGGTCCAGCACTTGTGCGCCAAGAGCTGCCAATGCTTGCAGCAAGCGTGTTTTGCCAGAGCCTGTCGTGCCGCAAATCACCCGGTAGCTGTACTTGGCAGCCAGTTGCGGAATATCTAGCACCAGCGCTGCCCTGAAGGCCTTGTAGCCGCCATCGACCAGCGTGACGTTAAAACCAATCTGGTCCAGGATAAGTGCCAGTGAGCCGCTGCGTTTGCCGCCGCGCCAGCAGTACACCAGCGGCTGCCAGTCGCGCGGCTTGTGAATCACGTCACGCTCCAGGTGGCGCGCAATGTTTTTGGCGACCAGTGCTGCGCCGCGCTTTTTGGCATCAAAGGCGCTGATTTGTTTGTATTCAGTACCCACCAGTTGGCGTTCTTCGTTGTTCAGGCTGGGCCAGTTAATGGCGCCGGGCAAGTGGTCTTCGGCAAATTCGCCTTCACTGCGTGCATCAATCACGTCAGAGAAACTGCCCAGTGTGGTTAACGCGTCTTCCGCTGAAATTTTGGTCAAACTCATTTCAGGAGTTTTTTCAGTTCAGGCCACACATTGGCCAGCATTTTGGGCTGCGCCTGCTCGTTGGGGTGAATGCGGTCTGACTGGAACTGCGCGGCAACATCGGGCACATCAGCCACGCCCGCCAGGAAAAACGGCATCAATGCCACTTTTTCAGCCTGTGCTACTTTGCTGAACAGGCCTGAGAAAGTCGCGCCATAAACGCCGCCGTAGTTGGGCGGTACCTGCATGCCCAGCAGCAGTACTTTGGCACCAATTTTTTTGGAGGCTTGTGTCATGGCTGTCAAGTTGGCCTCGGTCATGCCCAGCGGCAAGCCGCGCAGCGCATCATTGCCGCCCAGTTCAATCACCACAATGCTGGGCTTGTGAGTGGCCAGTAGCGCGCCAATGCGGGAGCGTCCACCAGATGTGGTGTCGCCACTGATACTGGCGTTGACGACTTTTGCGGTTTTCTTTTCGGCGGTCAATTGCTTTTCAAGCAAAGGCACCCAGCCGGTGCCGCGCCTCAGGCCATATTCAGCGCTGAGCGAATCCCCCACAATCAAAATTTTGTCAGGCGCAGCCGCAAGACTCGGCAAGGCAGGCAGGGCGAGTACACCCATCAATGCCAGCGCCAGCAGCGGTTTAAAACCTTTTGCCGCTACCCGCCAGCAGAGCTTGGTAAGCTTGAAGGGGTGCAAAGCATTGAAATGCCAAGTTTTTGATAAGGCCGTCATGTCTGTTTCTGTAGTTTCCAGCGATTCAATTGTTGCCGTTGAGCATATTTTCAAGTCCGTCAGTGACTCGACCGGCACATTGACGATTTTGCGCGATATTGACTTTTTCCTCGCCCCGCGCGAAACCGCTGCCATTGTCGGTGCATCAGGCTCTGGCAAAAGCACGCTGCTATCCATCATCGCCGGGCTGGACACGCCCACCAGCGGCACGGTGCGGCTGGCTGGGCAAGATATTTTTGTTTTAAGCGAAGATGATCGTGCCGCCTTACGCGCGCAAAAAGTCGGTTTTGTGTTTCAGAGCTTTCAGTTGATGGGCAATTTGACGGCGCTGGAGAACGTCATGCTGCCGCTCGAATTGTCAGGAACCAAAAACGCACGCAGTATGGCGCTGGAGATGCTCAAACGCGTTGGCCTGGGTGAGCGGCTGTCGCACTACCCGAAAGTGCTGTCAGGCGGCGAGCAGCAACGTGTGGCGCTGGCGCGGGCCTTTGTGGTGCAACCGGCTGTGCTGCTGGCTGACGAGCCGACGGGCAGCCTGGACTTTGCAACCGGCGAGACGGTGATGCAACTGATGTTTGAGTTGAACCGCGAGCTGGGTACAACGCTGGTGCTGGTGACGCATGACAAAGCGATTGCGGCACGCTGTGAGCGTCGGATCGTGATCGAGGCTGGGCAGGTGGTGGCGACCGCTGGATAGTCTTGTGTTTAGCAGGCTTCGATAGGTCATAAACGCGTGCTGAGATAATCACTGCATGTCCTCTTCTTCTAAAAATCTCTTCGGCTTTCATGCCGTGGGCGTGCGCATCAAAACTGCACCCAAATCTGTCTTTGAAGTGTTTTACGACGTCCAGCGCCGTGATGCGCGCATGCGCCAGTTTATTGACAGGACGCGTGACAGCGGTATCAAGCTGGTTGAGTCAGACGGCCTGCGCCTTGCCAAAATGTGCGGCAGCCATGGTCACCAAGGTGTGGTGGCAAGGGTGGATGCGTTGGCGCAAGTGACGTCGCTCGACGAGCTACTGGAAAACCTGGAGGCATCAGGCGTTAAAAATCCTTTGCTCCTGGTGCTCGATGGTGTCACAGACCCGCACAATCTGGGTGCTTGCCTTCGCGTTGCTGATGGCGCGGGCGCACACGCCGTGATTGCCCCCAAAGACCACGCGGCGGGCATAAGCGCCATTGTTTCCAAGGTGGCCAGTGGCGCGGCGGAAACCATGCCGTACTTTATGGTGACCAATTTGGCGCGCACGCTGGGTGAATTGAAAGAGCGCAACATCTGGTGCATCGGCACATCTGACGACGCTGAAAAAACAATCTACGACGTTGACCTGAAAGGCGCGGTCGCGCTGGTGCTCGGCGCTGAAGGTGAGGGCATGAGGCAGCTTACGCGCAAAACCTGTGATGAGCTGGTCAGCATCCCGATGCACGGCGCTGTTGAAAGCCTGAACGTATCCGTGGCCAGTGGTGTGTGCCTGTATGAGGCATTGAGGCAGCGGCGCGGTGATTCAAACCAGCCAAATTAAACCAGGCCGAACCAGCCCAGCAAAGCGCCGGCGCCAAGCAGCCAAAGCATATGCATTTTGGTGCGCCAAACAATCAATGCAGTGGTCGCGGTTGTCAACCACAGCGGCCAGTTTACGAGCGTGGGGCCATTAGAGGTGGCCAGAATCCAGCCGGTCGCAATCAGTAGCGCCACCACAATCGGCGCCATGCCTTGTTTGAAGGCGCGCACTGCACGTAGTTCACGATTGCGATGGCCCCAACTGGCAGCAAGGTAAGTCAGGGTGGTGCTGGGGATCAATATGCCCGTCATTGCCACCAGCACGCCTAGCAGCCCGTTTAGCATACCGCCCGAATTCAAACCCAGGTTCCAGCCCAGCAACGCAATGAACAGCACATTGGGGCCAGGCGCGGCTTGGGCAATCGCAATCGATGCATTGAACTGTGCGTCTGTCAGCCAGCCCTGCTGATCGACCAGAAAGCGGTGCATGTCAGGCGCGGTGGTAATCGCCCCGCCAATCGACAGCAGCGACAAAGACAGGTAATGCAAAAATAAGGCTACCCAGTCTTGCAGGCCCAGTACCAGTTGGGCAAGTTGTGGCGACTCGGTCATGGTGCCAGCTTCTTAAAGGCGACAACACAAGCCAGCCCACCCAAACCGAGCAGCACATAAGCCAATGGCCAGCGTAGCAGGGCAATGGCGATAAAACACAGCACGCCGAGCACAATGCACAGGGTGAGGCCCAGCACGCTTTTTTGCAGTGCGCCAAACAGCTTCAAACCGGTTGCGGCAATCAATCCGGCAGCGACCGCCGACATGCCGCGCAATGCGCCCTGCACGCCGGGGTGACCTGCAAATTGCGCATACAGTAGCGCCAGCACCAAGACAATGACCAACGGCGCTGCCAGCATGCCTGCCAGCGCCGCCATCGCGCCTTTAAACCCAAAATAACGCGAGCCAATCATGAGTGACAGGTTCACCACATTGGGCCCCGGCATGATTTGCGCTACGGCCCAATCTTCAACAAACTCCTCCCGCGTCATCCAGCGTTTTTTCTCAACCATTTCACGCTGCACGATTGCAAGGACACCGCCAAAGCCCTGTAATGCCAACACGGTAAAAGATACAAAGAGGTCTGCAAGCGACTCAGGCTGTGCCCGGGGTTCATCTGAAGTTGATAGCATGTGGGCATTATCACTTTTGCCTGTCTGCTTTGTCAGAGCCGTCATAAGTTGGTCACAAATAAAAAGCATCATCTGCTATTATTTTTTTTGAAAGCTCCCTAATGTCACTTGAAAATAGCGCCCAGCAACCCAGTCACATGGACCCAGATGATCTGGACAACAACACCAGCGGTAACCCCAGCATGCACGATGTGCTGGCAGCCCGCATGCACCGCCGCCACGTTTTAAAAGGCGGTGTTGGTGCCATGACGATGGCTGGGCTGGGCACGCTGGGTCTGAGCGCCTGCAGCACGATACCTGGCGGCCTCAAGACAGAGCCAACGCTCGGCTTTAAAGCAGTTAACAAGTCGTTGATGGACCGCGTGACCGTGCCTGAAGGCTACACCGCCACCGTGATTTATGCGACGGGTGATCCAATCAACGCTGCTGTGAGCGAGTACAAAAACGACGGCACTGACGGCAACTTTGCCAACCGCGCTGGCGACCACCATGACGGTATTCATTACTTTGGCTTGAGTGCTGCTGGCGTGCGTGATGACAACAATTTAGACCGTGCGTTGCTGGTCATGAACCATGAAAATATCGCAAGGACTGTCAAGTTTTTGCATCCTGCCGGACAAACGAATATCGCAGCCAATGCGGGCCCTCGCCCTGAAGCTGAAGTCGTCAAGGAAATTGAAGCCCATGGCGTGTCAGTCGTCGAACTGCGCAAAACCAATGGCAAATACGGCTACGTCAAAGCGTCAAGCTTTAACCGCCGAATCACAGGTGCAACGCCCATGGAGTTGACGGGACCGGCACGCGGCTCAGCGTGGATGAAAACTGTTTTCTCACCCAACGGCACGCAAACTCGCGGCACGGTCAATAACTGCGCCAATGGCTATACCCCCTGGGGTACCTACCTGACCTGTGAGGAAAACTGGGCAGGCTACTTTATTCGTGGTAACGACATGTTGGTGCGCGGCCAGCGAGAAAACTCTGCCCTGTTGCGAAATGGCATTCGCCCTGGCGCATCCGGCTTTGCCCACAACCGCTGGG
>JAYVPR010000290.1:0-5868 GCA_043757245.1 Polaromonas sp.
TCCTGTGCAAACACATGAATGTCATGACGTGAGGCGAGTTGCTCCACCAACGCCACAGAGTAACTTTCTGCACCGCCTGCTGATTTTAAAAACAGTCGGCTGATAACGGCAATGCGCATGGGGACTTAAGTCGTCATCAGAGCAAAACAATATCGTATTGTTCTTGCGCCATTGCGGCTTCAGCCTGCAATGAAATGGGCTTGCCAATAAAGTCGCTCAGGCCAGCCAGGTGCTGGCTTTCTTCATCCAGAAAAAGCTCAATCACTTTGGGTGAAGCCACCACCCTGAATTCACGCGGGTTGAACTGCCTGGCCTCACGCAAAATCTCCCGCAAAATGTCGTACGTCACGCTGCGCGCAGTCTTGACCACGCCTTTGCCGGTGCAGGCACTGCACGGCTCGCAAAGTTGATGCGCCAGCGACTCACGGGTGCGCTTGCGCGTCATTTCCAGCAGGCCCAACGCTGAGAAGCCATTGACTGTGGTTTTGATACGGTCGCGCGCCAGTTGCTTTTGAAATTCAGCCAACACCGCATCCCGGTGATTTTCCTTGATCATGTCGATGAAATCAACAATCACAATACCGCCCAGGTTGCGCAGCCTGAGCTGACGCGCAATCGCCTGCGATGCTTCCAGGTTGGTCTTAAAAATGGTGTCGTCAAAATTGCGCGCACCAACGAATCCTCCAGTGTTCACATCCACCGTCGTCAGTGCTTCGGTCTGGTCAATGATCAGGTAACCGCCCGATTTGAGGTCTACCCTGCGGCCCAGCGCCTTGGCGATGTCTTCGTCAATATTGAACAGGTCAAAAATGGGGCGCTCGCCCGCGTACAGCTGCAATTTCTCAGCCGTTGCAGGCATAAATTCGGCAGCAAACGTTTTCAACCTGTCAAACTGCTCACGCGAATCAATGCGAATGGTTTGCGTGCCTTCAAACACCACGTCGCGCAGCACGCGCTGGAGTAAATTTAAATCCTGATGCAACACCGATGCAGGCGGTAAGCGGGTAGAGGCAGCTTTAATTCGGCCCCAGGTTTTGCGCAGGTAGGCAATGTCTTCTTGCAACTCTGCGTCCAGCGCATCTTCGCCATTGGTACGCAAAATAAAACCGCCGCCTGCGTCACCTGCGAGATTGATCACCCGCTGGCGCAACTCTTCGCGTTGCTTGGGGGGTATTTTTTGCGATACACCCACATGGTTGTCTTGCGGCAAAAACACCAGCAAGCGCCCCGCAATGCTGATTTGCGCCGTCAGCCTCGCTCCCTTGGTCCCAATCGGGTCTTTCAGAACCTGCACCATCACCGCCTGGCCTTCAAACAACTGCTTTTCAATCGGCTGTTGTGGTGAGGCCGGTATATCGGCGTCCGCGTGGCGGCTGTTGATGCTGCTCATCAAATCTGCCACGTGCAGAAACGCGGCTTTGTCCAGGCCGATGTCAATGAACGCCGACTGCATGCCTGGCAGCACACGGGCCACTTTGCCAAGGTAAACATTGCCAACCAGGCCGCGCTCAAGCGAGCGCTCCACCTGCAATTCTTGCAGCGCACCGTGCTCGACCACGGCGACTCGGGTTTCCTGCGGTGACCAGTTGATGAGAATATCTTGTTGCATGGCTTGAATTTAAAGTTTGATGCCAGCAGCTTTGAGCAGTAAAGCTGTTTCACGAATCGGCAAGCCCATGATGCCACTGTAACTGCCGTCAATGCGCGTGATGTGCAGCGCCGCCCTGCCCTGCACGGCATACGCACCCGCTTTGCCCAGCGGCTCGCCTGTGGCCACGTAGGCGCTGATTTGCCTGCTCGTCATGGCATCAAACGTGACCTTTGACGTACTCAGTGCCTCAAAGCGTTTGTGCCCGGATTGCACGGCCACAGCCGTCAGCACGCGGTGGGTACAGCCAGACAGCTCTGTCAGCATGCGCTTGGCATCGTGCGCACCTTCGGGTTTGCCGTAAATCATGCGGCCCATCGCAACGCTGGTGTCTGAGCACAAGATAGGCGCAGGTTTGAGTTGGCGCCTTTTCAAGCGCGCAACAGCAGCATCGAGTTTGAGGTGTGTCACGCGTTTGACATAGGCTGTCGGCGCTTCGTTTTTTAGCACCACTTCCAGCGCTTCTGCATCCTCGCTGTCGTCGGGTAGCAGCAATTCGAAGCGCACACCCAATTGCTCTAACAACTGCCTGCGACGTGGGCTTTGCGAGGCCAGATAAATGAACTCAGCCAAACTATTCTCGATGATAGGGATGGTTGATCGTGATGCTCCAGGCCCGGTACAACTGCTCAATCAGTAACACCCGCACCATGGCATGCGGCAAGGTCAGGTCGGACAAACGTAGCCGTTCGTGCGCCGTTTTTTTAAACCCTGCCTCCAGCCCATCAGGCCCGCCGATGACGATGGCCACGTCGGCCCCAAGCAGTTGCCAAGCCTTGAGCCGATCTGCCAGCGCAACGGTCGTCACGCTGGTGCCGCGTTCGTCCAATGCAACGATATGCGTGCCGCGTGGGATGGCTGCCTCTATGCGCGACTTTTCAGCCAGCAAAAGCGTATCCAGTGTTTTAGACGCGCGTGGCTCGGTTTTCACCGCTTTCAGCTCGACCTTGATCTCCGGCGGAAAGCGCTTGGCATAGTCGTCATAAGCGGTTTGCGCCCAGTCGGGCACCTTCTGGCCGACGGCGACTATCGTCAGCCTCATTTGCTGCGAGGCGTGGTTTTCTTGAGTACAGCTTTTTTAACGGCAGGCTTAACAACTACTTTTTTGTCAGCTACTTTTTTGACGACTGCTTTTTTGGCAACTACTTTCTTGGCCGCCACTTTTTTAGCCACAGGCACTTTGACTGCCGGTTTGCGCACTTTGGTCACTGGCTCCGCAGCTGTCTCTGTCGCGTTGCGCTTGGCCGTCCAGTCGTTGGTTTTGCCAATCCGCCCAACGTAACTGGAATCAACGGTAGTGGTTGGGATACGCACCGGGGCTTTGACTGGCGCTTTTCCAGCAGATTTACCCGCCGATTTCCCAGCGGATTTTTTAGCGGCAACCTTTTTGCCCGGCTTGGCCAGTTTGGCTTTTTCGACAGGCTCCGGCAGAACCTCAATCTTGGAAGCTTTTACCAACGGCGCAGGCGCTCCCAGTTTGAGCTTGATGGGCTTGTCGCCCCACAATTCTTCGAGGTGGTAATACTGGCGAATGGTGGGCTGCATGATGTGTGCGACCGCCGAGCCGCAATCCACAATGATCCACTCGCCGTTTTCCTCGCCTTCAATGCGGGGCTTGCTGAAACCGGCATCGCGCACCGCGTCGCGCACGCTGGCGGCCAGCGCCTTGGTTTGGCGATTCGACGTGCCTGAAGCGATGATGACCCGCTCGAACAATGATGTGATGTGCTCGGTATCAAACACCACAATGTCTTGCGCCTTGACGTCTTCGAGCCCGTCAATGATGGCGCGCTGGAGCTTTTGAACGTCTTTTTTCTCAAGCGCGGCGGAGGTTTTAGGGGCTGTGGTCATGCGGTGGTTTCAGTAAAAGTTAAGAAGCTTTGTAAAGCTGATGCTGTGCAATATAGCTGGCAACCGGGTTAGGTAACAAGTCAGCAATCGCCTGATTTTCGCCTAATCCGCCAGCCAAAAGTTGACGAATTTGCGTCGCGCTCACAGTCATTTGCGGCATTTGTAGCTTCAGAGTCCTGTTTTGGATCTCATTTAGGGTATCAAATTGGCTTTCATCCCAATCAAATCGGGCGCGACCAGCTATGCATATTATAGCAATTTTTATGATCCCCCGCCATTGGTGCCATTGCTTGAAGGCTGCAAATTGATCCGCGCCCATGATCAGATACAGCTGAGCACCAGCGTTTTCAGCTTGCAGCGCCTGCAAAGTGTCAATCGTGAAGGTCGGCCCAGCGCGTTTGATTTCACGGTCGTCCACCACCACACGAGGCATATTCTGAAACGCCAGGCGGGTCATCGCCAGCCTGTGTTCGGCGGGGCTCAAAGTGCGCGCCTTGTGCCAGGCTTGCCCCGTGGGAATCACATGCAGGGCATCCAGTGACATCTCGGTCAGCGCCGTTTGCGCCAGAGCCACATGCGCGCTGTGCGGCGGGTCAAACGCGCCGCCGAAAACACCGATTTTTTGATCCCTTTGGTTCAAACCCAATTCCGCCGGGGTAAAAAGTCTTTGGTCAGACGCTCCTCTGGCGAGCCCGCTTGCACAGGCCGCTGATACGACCAGCTGGCAAGCGGCGGCATGCTCATTAAAATTGATTCGGTACGGCCACCCGATTGCAAGCCAAAATGCGTGCCCCGGTCCCAAACCAGGTTGAACTCCACATACCTGCCCCGCCGGTAGAGCTGAAATTCCCGTTCGCGCTCGCCGTAGGGCGTGCCCAAACGTTTTTCAACGATTGGCAGGTAAGCTTTGAGCAAGCCGTCCCCCACGCTTTGCATCATGGCAAAGCTCTGCTCGGGGCCCAGCTCCTGAAAATCATCAAAGAACACGCCACCAATGCCGCGCTGCTCGTCACGGTGCTTCAAATAAAAGTACGCGTCGCACCACTTTTTAAAGCGGGGGTACTTGTCGTCACCAAATGGGTTTAGAGCGTCTTTGCAGGTTTGATGGAAATGCACCGCGTCTTCTTCAAAAGCGTAGTACGGCGTCAAGTCCATGCCACCGCCAAACCAGCATACAACCGGGCTGCCATCAACAGGCGTGGCAGCCAGCATCCGCACGTTCATGTGGACTGTTGGCACATAGGGATTGCGGGGGTGAAACACCAGCGATACGCCAAGCGCCTCAAACGGCGCACCGACCAGTTCAGGCCGGTGCTGCGTGGCTGATGGCGGCAGCTTGGGCCCGCGCACATGCGAAAAGCCGCAACCCGCCCGTTCAAATACCCGGCCACCCTCCAGAATCTGCGTGATGCCGTTGCCTTGTAGTTGTTCGCCAGGCGCTTTTTGCCAATGGTCCACGACGAATTCTTGACCGTCGAGCTTTGCGATGGCTGAGGTGATGCGAGTTTGCAGTCCCAGCAGATACGCCCGCACGGCAGAAGGTTCAGTCGAGATCATCAGGTCTTGATGGCGCGGTGGCCAATGTCTTTGCGCATCTGTGCGCCGTCAAACGTGATGCCCTGCGCCACGTCATAAGCGAGTTGCTGAGCGGCTTTCACTGTAGTGCCCAGGGCAGTGATGCAGAGAACCCGCCCGCCAGAGGTGATGGTTTCAACGCTTTGATTGACCTGTGCGCAAGTCCCTGCATGAAACACCATGCAGTCATCTGACTCAAGCGGCAAGCCTTGAATCACATCGCCCTTGCGCGGATGAAGCGGGTAGCCGTGCGCGGCCATCACCACACCCAGCGCGGGGCGGCGGTCCCATTCCATCTCAACCGTGTCCAGCGCGCCAGATGTGGCTGCCAGCATCACATCGACCAGATCAGTTTTCAGCCGCATCATGATGGGCTGGGTTTCCGGGTCGCCCATGCGGCAATTGAATTCAAGTGTTTTGGGCTTGCCTTGCGCATCAATCATCAGGCCCGCGTACAAAAAACCGGTGAACGTGATGCCGTCTTTTTCCATCCCCTTGATGGTGGGCAAAATAATTTCACGCATGGCTCTGGCGTGGACGTCAGGGGTGACGACAGGTGCGGGTGAATAGGCGCCCATACCGCCCGTGTTCGGCCCGTTGTCACCATCCAGCAATCGTTTGTGGTCTTGGCTGGTGGCCATCACGGCCACGTTTTTGCCATCACACATCACAATAAAGCTGGCCTCTTCACCCTGTAAAAACTCTTCAATCACCACCCGCGCCCCACCTTCGTTGTGGGTCACGCCCAGCGGGTTGAAGTCAGGATTGGGTGCCAACATGAATTCAATCGCCTC